>DBBR01000016.1 GCA_002292325.1 Flavobacteriales bacterium UBA979
CGCAACCGACGATGACGAATCGTGTACGTACGCCGAAGAATTCTACGATTGCGACGGCAACTGCCTGAACGATGCGGATGGTGACGGCATATGCGATGAACTAGAAGTCGCGGGCTGCACAGATCCCGAAGCAGAGAACTACAACGCCGATGCGACCGAAGACGATGGCAGCTGCTATTACTGCGACATCGAGATTGAAGAAGACGCGACCACTGATGAAATCGATGGTGCTGCGACCGGATCAATTGACGTGACGATAACAGGTGGTGAGGGACCGTACGCGATTGCTTGGACGGGCCCAGACAACTTCACATCGGATCAAGAGGACCTGACGGACTTGTTCGCTGGCCTTTATACGATTACTGTGACGGATGAAAATGGATGCGCCCAAGAGCTCCAAGTGGAAATCGGTGCGACGACCAACTTGGGGGAGATTCCAGCGCTGCAATTCAAGCTATACCCGAATCCGACTTCTGAAACACTGTGGATCGCCGCAGCGGGATGGGGTGGTTTGACCTCTGTAGTTTTGTATGATGCAGCCGGTCGGCAAATCGCAGCTGAGGCACACAACATCCAAGAGGTTATGCCACTCGACGTCAGTGGGTTGGCACCTGGTTTTTACCAATTGGTTGTGCTGAATGCAGATCAGCGTGGTGTGGCTCACGTGTTGATTCAGTAAGAGAATTGATCGGACTCGGTTGGGGCGAAGGGACCGCTTAGGTTTCAATGCTGCATGACATACCGAACGCCTGTATCGGTGTATTCTTCGAAGGCAATGACAGCGTTGCCCGTCCATCCTGTGGCCTCGCTGGCCAGCCCGAGTGCTGGATAAGCCTTCATGGTGCCGAGAAGGATGCCTACGGTATTTTGATTGCATTTCCAGTCTACGAAATGCGATGGTCGCTCTTCGATGTTGTGCATGCGTAAATGGTGGTTTCTGCCCATTTCCTCTAAACCCTCTGCCGCCGAAACTTTTAAGCCGGCAAAGGAGCGCAGTTCGTTTGCAGGTATGCTATCTGGGTTGTCGAAGTATACCCCTGTGAATTCTCCCGTGGGGTACAATTCTCTCAGTTCTTGGAATGCATCACCGATGGAAGTATACGGTCCAGTGTGGTCCATGCCAAGGAGGATGAATCCGCCTTGTTTGCCTTGCTGTACCTCAACTGATTGCCAAAGACCTTGTGAGCTGAGGTAGCCAAATGCACAAAGTACAACTGCACTTAAGGTGATTAATACCTTTCTCATTGTAAGAGAGTGATTCGTATTGGGTATCAATCAAATATCTAATTTGGTTTCGATGGATTTCAATGCTTCCTTTTCTTTTGCAGCTTCGTGATCATCTGCTTTCACAATCCAATTGCCAATTGTGACAATTGATTTTTTCTCCATTGTTGAATCGCTGTTTGCCACAGTCTCCAAGGCTTCTTCAAAGGATTTTTTCGATGCTTTTTGCATAACCGCTGATGGAATGAAGTCAATCACGCTCCTTTCAGCCATGGATGCGACGCCATCCGCTTTGATCAACTCGATCATCAATCGAGCGGAAGCCTCCTTCATTTCTGGGCTCATCTTCTTCCAAGTGAGCTTGTACCGATAACTGCTCTGCCATATGTACACGCCCCAACCAATTGAAATTAAGGCTATTAAACCGACGCCGATCCACATATTTATATTCTGCATTTTTGTATTGGTTTTGTTATCTCGTTCGGCAAGTTAAAATTTTTTGATGGAACTCAGTTTTTTGTTCTTTCAAGAACAACGGTGCTTTTGCGAGACGAAGTGTTAGCTTACCTTGCAGCAAAGGCAATGCATCCATGAAAAACACACTGATTGCAGCAGGTACTTTGCTGGCTTTGATCGCTATTTGTTTTGGAGTGTTCATCGCCCGCGAATGCGCACCCGAATATGCCTTTGAGCATAATACGGATTCGGTAGAGGGTGAAGTCGAAATTGTATTCGATGACATGGCTGTACCGCACATTTATGCTGCATCGGAAGCGGATGCGATGTTCGCATTGGGCTATGTACATGCTTCAGAACGCTTGTGGCAAATGGACTTGCTCCGCCGAGCCGGAGCCGGCGAATTGTCGGCCTTATTGGGTGCTGACATGGTTGAAAATGACACCTATCTGCGCACGCTCGGAATGCGGGAGGCGGCCATTCGCACGGCGATTGAATTTGAGTTGTCTGCGCCCGATCACATTCAATTAGCCATGAATCGTTATTTGGAAGGAATCAATTCCTTCATTGCTGAAGATCGCCGTTCATTGGAGTACCTTTTGGTAGGGGAGGACCCGCGAATGTTCACAGTGAGGGATGTTTTTTGTTCTACGGGATTCATGGCATACTCGTTTGCTATCCACTTGAAGACGGAACCCATCTTGGATTGGATGAAGCATGAACTCGAAACTGGATATTGGGCAGATTTGGCGGTCGATCAAGCTGGGTTTACCCGGATTCCTGCGGACAAAGACTCGGTGATTTCAGACATTTCAGGGCTGGCTTCTCGCGCGCACGAGCTGGATGCATTGCGGCCGGTTCCCCAGTGGTTGGGATCCAATGCTTGGGTGATAGCGCCCGATAAAACTGCTTCGGGTCATGTGGTGTTTTGCAACGATGCCCATATGGCCTACGCTTCGCCGTCTGTATGGTACGAAGCGCACATCGTGACACCCGAAGTTGAGTACTACGGAAATCATCTGGCCGGCTTGCCTTTTCCTGCCATAGGTCATACGCGAGATCATGCTTGGGGCATTACGATGTTTGTCAACGATGACATTGATTTCTACCGAGAGACCGTCGATGGAGACCGTTACCTTCACGGCGGAGAATGGCGAGCACTGGAAGTAGTCGAGGAAACCATTGACGTCTTGGACGGTGAGCCGGTAACATTTGAATTGCGTAAAACCCACCACGGGCCATTGCTCGAAGAGGGAGTCTCGATGTGGTGGACGTATACACAGTATCCCGAAAACCGAATCCAGGAGGCGTTTTATGGGTTGTCCCGGAGTTCTGGCATCGAAGAGTTTCAGCGTCATGCGGCCATGCTGCATGCGCCGGGCGTCAACTTAATGTACGGTGATGCTCGGGGCGACATTGGATGGTGGGCCTGTGCAAAGCTTCCCATTCGACCAGAACAAGTGGACACTAAAACCGTGATTGATGGCACAGATCCAAGCAACGATCCAATCGGATGGCACGCGTTTGATGTCAATCCACAGCTCGTCAATCCGGCACGCGGCTTTGTCTATTCAGCAAACAACGCCCCTGAGCCGACTTTCGATAGCATCCGCTACCCCGGTCATTATTACTCAGGAAATACCCGTGCAGCCGGAATTTTCAATGCCCTTTCCGAACCTAAGAACGATTGGACCGTTTCAAAATCGCAGCAGTTGCAGTTGAACGAGCGTTCGTTGGTATACCAGGAGAATGCTGCGGCACTGGTGGCCTTGGCGCGAAGCAGCGGGATAGAAGCCGTGGAATTGGAAAACTGGGACGGTTCACATGGAGTGGATGACATGGAGCCGACCTTATATTATCGGTGGATGTACCGAACAATTGAGGGGGCTATGTTCGACGAATTTGAGCGAGCTGCCTCAGATGGGTCGGCTGCTGACAAGTTTGAATCGTGGCACAAGACCATTGTGAGCGAAAACACATTTCCCCGGCTGCTTGCCAACGTGAATTCACCTTGGTGGGACGATGTAAATACAGAAGAAGTTGAAACGGCCGCCGATGTTGTAGCGGTCGCATGGGAGGAAGCACGAGAAGATCTTTCATTGACGCTTGGCACGGATCCTGCTGAATGGCGTTATGGGCGACTGCACAAGGTGACCCACCGCCATGCGATGACGGATGTTCCGCTGTTAGGTGATTGGCTGAATGTGGGACCGTTTCCTTTGCCTGCCGCGAAGGATGCACTCAACAAGTATGAGTTCAAGCTCAAAGAGGCAGTAGATTACGAGGTTTTTTCCGGTGCTTCCATGCGCATTGGCATCGACTTTGAGGACGTAGCAGCGTCAGAGAGTATTTTGCCAACGGGCCAATCGGGTAATGTGTTTAGTCCTTACTACGCCAATCAAGCGGCACTGTACCATTCAGGTCAATTCCGCAAGCAGCGTATGGATCGGGAAGACATAGCGGCAAACAAAATAGCACGTTCATTCATCCGTCCAATTGAACGATAGTAAAATCGAACAAATTCACGTACGTCAGTTCAGGTGCACCCGCATCCCGGCATTCCACCCTGACCGAATGGAAGTCAGCCCGACGGCCATTTCGGGGGCGATCCAGCAGGTCCAATTGCGTTCGAATTGACAGGAAACCACCGGTGCAAGTTGTCCAGTACTTCTGTAAATCGCACCCAGTCCGATGTGCGTTGCTGATTTGAGTTCGGTGAATTTTGAATCTTCACCGATGGACATCGTCAACATCGTTCCGATGGACAAGAGCTGAGCGCCAGCTTGCCGCTCCATCTCCAGCCAACTCAAGTTGCGCAAGGGAAAACTCATCCCTCGAATTTCTTGCTGTCGGCTGAGCAAGACGGTATGCCGCAGAGCAAAAGGATCCGTGGAGTATCGAAAAAAACCTTGGTTAACAGGGGCATGCAGCGCACGATAGACGGCAGAGAATTGAAGGGTTTGGTAGCCCAGTTCGATTCCAGTTTCCAGGTAATTCACTGCGCCCATGGCAGAGGATTCGCCTGACTCCGCCAACTCAGGTGCAACGGGATTTAACAGGTATTGACTGTCCCATATCCCGTTGTTTCGCCAGGTTCTCCGGCCATATCCCAAGTGAAGGGCGGCTGAAAAGAAACGATTCTTCGCCAATCGAACCTTCTTGTAAGCCCCAGCCACGATGCGAAGCCGTTGCAATGACTCGCCTTCTCGGTCGTCCTCCAATTGTCCTGTCCATCCGGCTTCCCCTCCTCCAGATCGCTCAGGGATGGCATATGTTAGATGCAACCGCGAGGTCTGGAAGGGACTGTTGACCAATCCCAAATCGATGTTTCGGTGCGATAAATCTACCGTGAGTTTGGGAAGGAGGGATTGCTGAAATCCACTCAATGCGCGAGCAGAGACCGCTTGTCCAGCAGACCAACGCGCTGGAATCAGGCACGAAAGCGCATCTTGACCTTGCATGCTCAATGAGCAAAACGAGAGGAGCAGGGCCAATGCTCCATGCCGAAGATCAACGAACAAGCGTGACATGTTGCATTGCATTGATTCGCGTTCCATCTTGAAAGTCAAGAATTAATTTCACAGCATAGACTGCGGAAGGTGCAGGCCGGTTTCGCCATTGGCCATCCCATCCATTCGCTGGATCATTGGATTGCCAAACCAATTCTCCCCAGCGGTTGTAAACCGTCATTTCAAAATCGTCCAAGGGCTCGGAGCGTACGACCAGCATGTCGTTCAAAAGATCTCCATTGGGTGAGAATTGATCGGCCAAGAACCAATTGACAGGAGCGTGAATGCAAATGTGTGCCGTGTCGGTTGAAATGCACCCTCCCTCGTTTTCAATCTGAAGGAATGCAGTGTACTCTCCAGGCTGCTCTGGCATCCAGGTGGGGGTCGAATTTCCGGTATACGGAGCTCCCCAGACTTCTGTTCCTGCGCCATTGATCGTCGATTCCGCGATTCTCCACCAACCCGACGTCGCAAATTGGCTGTAATCAATCAGTTGCAATGGCAAGAAATCCCATGCAATGCATTCCGTGCCCGGATTGACTGAAAACCCTGCACTGACCGGACTGTAGGCCGGTGGTACAGCTTCTGACCCAGTCGTGCAACCGTGTTCTAACTGATTTAACTGCCAGGGAATTTGGTCGCCAGCTGCTCCATTCAACACCCATTGGCTGGTATCCGCATTGACCCAATCGGCATCCACAAATTGCCCGTCCCACCACAAACCATAACCGGGCGTGCTGGAGGTAAATAACACGCTTGAAGGAGCTCCAAAGCACAGCGTATCGCCCAATTCCAGGGCATAGACAGCAGCGGGAATGGCTTCAATCCAGACGGAATCTTGCACTGGATCTGAACATCCGTCCATGGCCGTGACCACCAAATATCCACTGGAGTCGCTTACGTACGTTGTCGTTGCAATTTCAAATCCATCATTTGACCAAGACCAGGTTGGTAAAACATCGGGTAACCGTCCGCCCCATGCCTCTGCTTGAGCCGTGGTCGCTGTGCCCGGGCACAGGGTTGAGTCGTTGACACTCAGCGAAACACTCAACGGTGGAAGCATCGCAAAGGTGACCGTGTCTTCGGACAAACACGCCGCTCCGTTCCACTGGATTGTCAACGTATGCAATCCTGTGTCAAGGCTGGATATCCACAGGTCAGTCATCGGCTCGTCATCCAAGGTCCATGAGGTTCCCGTGGCGGGAAAAAGATTTGGATCCCATGCCTGGTCCTGGTAGCACCAAATGGATTCCAAACCATTGAATGCCGCTTGTTGCCATGCTTCAACGTTGACTTGAACATCGTCAACGCATCCCCCAGGTGCCGTCCAACTCACGTCTTGCCAGCCTGACGTTGCGGCACTGGGCGTGAGCACACCGGTCGTTCCATTCACGCCGCTTCCGTTCCACCATCCACCCATGGGCCAATCTTCATCCGCCAAGTCCAAAGGTTCAGCATCGCTGCATACGACTACCGGTTCCAAGTTGAGTTCTGAGGGGAAAACCTCGAGTTGCAGCGCGTCCGAGCACGTATTGGCAGTGAAGGTCAATGTATAAAGACCCGGTGGTACTTCATCGGGGTGCAGGCTCCAATCGCACCAGGAACTCACGCTCAGGCCTACGCTTGATCCGGCACCGGCCACGACAGGGGTAATTCCAGCACCGGGCCAATCCCCGTTCCATGTCCCACACCAAGGGACTGCGGAGATGGTTGCGTCATGCAGATCTACCGAAGGAGCACCGTCGCAAGTTTCAAATACAGAGGCAACGTCTGTGGTGATGTTGTGGGCGATTAACGTGTCGGGGCAGCCATTCGAAGCGGTGTAAACCAGTGTCTGTCCCCATCCTTCGGGGGCATTTCCGGGATTGAACCATCCATTGGTGGCGATTCCAGGTCCCGTCCAACTGCCGCCCACAGGGGCTGCATCTGGAGCAGGAAAAAATGGGGCTTGTTCGGGGCAACTCGTGAAGGATTCCACACCGATATCAATGGCCAGGATGTTGGCCTCCGCGAGTTGATTGCATCCCACCAATTGGTAAAGCCACGTGGTGGGACCCGGTGCAATGGATTCCGGTTCAAACCCCTCTTCATTCGCTCCGGGTCCCGTCCAGTATCCAATGGTATTCATCGCAGGGAATTGCTGCCAACCCGCTGTTTGACAGATGTTTCCAAGATCAACGGGTGGCTGGTCGGGGACCACTTCCACTTCGATCGTGTCAGCGCACCCGCCTGAGGCGTAAATCAATTCAAAAACACCCATGGAATCCGGAGTGAATAGGCCGGCTGGAGTGCTGTATCCAAGCCAAGTTGCAGGAAGGTTGGAGGCGCCCATGAGCGCAACGGGATCACCCCCCAAGCAGGTACTCAAGTCCAACCCTGCTTCGACGTATTGCATGGAGATCACGGTATCGAGCGTGCAGCCTTCTGCAGTTGTATAGGTCAAGGGTTGAACGGGTGGATTGGTGCCATTTGATGCGGCTGATATACCGGCTGTACCGGCGTCTAACCACCAAGTTTCGTCTTCTAAATAGGTGGGCCCATCCCATGTTCCTCCGCTCGGATTGACGATCAATTCCACATCTCCACTCGCGCTGCAGATCGGTTCCTCCAACAGGCTGCCGAAGACAATGGATTGTGCTGCAACTGCAATCATCAGCGTTTCGTTCAATCCATTTAGAGGCTGTTCGACCATCAATTCCAACGTGACGGAATCAGCATCCTGAAAACAAACTGAGATGCCCGCAGCAACGCCGTCAGGTAATTCGTTTGAAGGGATGGGCGTACCGGTTGATCCAACACTCCACTGAATCAGATGCTCCAAACACCCCGCTGGCTGCCAAAATACGTTCACACATTCGCCAATGCATTCGGTGCCTTCGATGGTCCAAGTTCCTTGAATGGGACAGGCTGCGAGGCTCGCCGAAAAGGGGACTTCAAACACATGCAGTGAATCGCATGCATCGCGCATTCCCAACGGAACCATAAGTTCCCAACTGCAATTGCCTGTCATCGCCTCTGTGAAAGGCACCGTCAGCCCCACGGCGCTGTCCCCGTCGCAATTGAGAACCGCATCGGCAATGTTCCAAGCCTCCTCCGGCCCGGCTAGTACCTCCAGCGAGTCCAGCGCAACATCCGCGCAACCGACCGGTTCGTTGAATAAAAAGGTGAGGGATGTGGCTCCGCAATCCGGCCATGCTTCCGGCACGATCGATGGAGGCACGGGGACGGGAGCTTGTCCAATCCACTCCAGTTCAAATCCGCAGAGATTCAGGCTATTATCTGATGTAAAAACGAAGGTTACCGTACCCGAATTGGCTGTTAGAGAGGCGGGAACGAATCCCGTGCCGGTGATGGTCGCCAGCAGGTTGCCCGAGCCAGCTAAGCCATCCCATACGGTGAGAAAATCGAAATCCTCTTCGATGCACACCGAAGAAAGAAAATTGACTAAGATGGGAATGCCACTTTCCAGTTCCACGGCAAAGACGATGTTCTCGTTGGAACTGTATTCTTCTCCGTCGCCCGAATCGACCAGTTGACCTGTGCAGTCGGATACGACCAAATTGTCCATGACGTATTCGGCTTGGCTCCAACCCGTTGGGATCGCCATCGCGCAACACACCGCGAACAACAGCAGTCGTTTCATCGCAAGGTGTCTAAAATGAGAATGGTTTCTGAGGTCACTTCGTTTGATGCATTGCCGGCGCGATCGTACAATTGAAAGCTCAATGTGGTGGTTTCTTGGTCGCCATTGCCCAAGAGAAACAGCGGTGGGATTTGCACCAAAAAGTCGCCTTCTATACTGAGCTCCATTTGATTGGGTGTCAAGGGTGGCACGTGATACCAATCGTCGGCGTTCAGGCGCGAATCCCTCACGCGCAAGGAGGCGGAGTCGGGATCAGCTTCTCCAATGTCGCCCTGCGCATCGCGGTAGTACAACGTCACTTCGATGGGGTGCTCATAGGCTCCGACCATTGTAGGAGTGACTTCCAAGATGGAAATTTCTGGAGCGACAGGGGCGGGCTCCTCCGGTTTGCATGAAAACAGCAATGCTACAGCCATCGCTGCGAACCAAATCCGATGAAAATTCCTGTTGATCATGGAATGTAAATGGAGTAGAGTGGAATCAAATACGGTTGGCTGCCCGGCCCGGGAATGGCAATGGCATTGGTGCCGTCGTCCACCGTGGCCTGAAGGTACCAAGTGCTCTCGGAAGGGAATCCCGTCAAATCGATGGTCACCCGGTGGCTGTATGTACTGGTACCACCGTAGAAATTGGCCGCATCAAATGTGAAAGGCTGGTCCATTTCCACAGCTGGGGCGAAGGTCAGACTGTCGGGAGAAGCGGCCAAGTGCAATCCAGCCACGAGCGCATCGAGCGGTGTTGAGTCGTCGTCGATGGCGAACCATAGATCCACGGGTGCAGCCTCGACTTCAAGCCGGTAATTGGCCTCTGGATTGCGCAGGTACGGTTCTTCCAAGCTGCCCGAAGCGAAGCCACCGAAGCCTGTGATTTGCGGGGAAAGATCACCCACAACTGGTTCATTGCCATTGACATCGAGTGCGCCGTTTTCGATCCAGGTTTCCAATGCTTGGAGGTATGCAGCCTTGTTTTCGTTCCAATCCGATTCCGGGTCCACAGACAAAGGCATCATGCCCGAGGTATTGGGAATGAACGTTGTCAATCGTTCAATCAGCAAACTGCTGGATATGCTCTCAGGTACGACCCGGAATTCAAAACTTCCCGCGGCATCATTCGAAATGACAGGATGCCAAACCAAGGTGTTCCAGGCAGAATTGATGGTGCGAAAATCAGGCTCAAACGTCCCGTCATGGCATCCGGAATTGGCACAGGTGGGCTGGAACATGCGGTCGTGAAGCCATGCAAACGTTCCCTCTGGAATGGGCGCCGTGGCATCGATAACGGTTTCCACTTCGTCAACATCGTCGTATGGATTGGGCATCGGATCGGGTCTGCATTGAAGCAGTGCAAGGCCTGATACCAAGACCATGAAGGTGCGGGTCAAGCGGCGATGTGGATGGTGAACACTCATAATTGGTTCAATAAACTTGTCGTTCCATTGGCCGTCATGCCGGCGGCTTGCACTTCGGGCTGAACGCCCAATAAATCCGCCACCGTCATCATGGTATCGGATACCAGTCCGACCGGATTGTTCTCGCTGCCGATTGAAAGTCCAGCTGGAATGGATGGTCCAGCAAGGAGCGTCCAAACGCGCAATGAATTGGTGTCGCTGTGATCATAGGAGAGCCAATCGTTTTGATCCAGGATGTTATTGGGCTGGAGGTTTCGACCGCATTCTGGGGTGCACAGCAAAGTCGTTTGACCAGACATTTCAGGGATGTCGGTTTGGATTTTATTCCACAGGTGTCCGACAGCATGGTCTGCACGGTGCAAGGCTCCAAGGTATCCTGAAAAGTTAGAGTGACAGGAATCCACCGCGCTCAGGTTGACCATCATGAAGGCGGGTTTGAACCATTTTAAAACCTCTACCGCGAAGGCCATCGTGTACAAATCACCGTTGTCTGTCACCGGAGGCAAGTCCAATGTACCTGCAGCGACTTTCGCGTACATCGCTTCCATGAATGCTTTGATGTTTTGCTTTTCATCTTCAGAATTTCCGATGGAACCGCCAGCTGAGGTCAATGCCTGAAATTGCAAATCCAAGAAGGTTTGCAGTTTATACATTGGAGCGAGTTCGTTTTCGGGGTGGTAAATCTTCGCATCGGCCATGAATTGGGCTCCGATGTCGCTGAAGGTCACCGTAGGCGCGAAAAAATTACCCGCGTATTCCGCCCCGTAATCGGGATGGGCGCTGTGATTCAGGAGTGGAGTTGAATTTCCAATTCCGTTGCCTACAAACCAAGCATCCGTGGCTGAATAGCCCCCGTGGCGGCGCAAATACTCAAAAATGGTAGGGTTGATTGGGCGTTGCTTCAGTCCTTGTGTCGTTGTGGTCGATCCTTGAACCAGGCTGTTGAGCCCGCCAAAATGACCCGCACTCAAGGCTGTGACCTCTTTGAACACAGTGCCTTGCGATTCCAATGAATTGGAAAGAATCGCGGGGATGGGATTCAAACCACCCGTTCCTGTGCCATAGACAATCTTGTTTTCAGGTGCTGCACCCGAAAACATATTGTACATGATATTTCCCGGATAGGGTTCGCCTTGGCTGTCGTCAAGGTAGCGCTTCAGGACCGATTCTTGCTGACGCACCCCACCGGCGAAGGCAACCATCACCACGTGCTCAGACGAGCGATTCCCTGTGGGAGCGAACAAGCGGCCGCTCGGCAAAATGTACGGAGCAAAAGAAATGCCCGCAGCTGCGAGGCCAGTCTTCTTGATGAAGTCCCTTCGGGTCGTTGTCTTTTTCATCAGTAGTAACGGTATTCGTCAGATAACGAGAAGGACATGTAAACCAATTCTGGCGTCATGCCGGGATTGTTCAGAACAAATTCACGGACAAACGTTCGTTCCGCCTGCGTTGGAAAGCGCGTGTAAAACCGCAAATACGTTTCGTCGATGAACGCGTCCAGGTCATCCAGCATTTCCTCGCGTGTCTGCAGTTCGAGGTCAGGCTGGTTGAAGAAGTTGCTGAGAAGGACTTCCCTCGCGATGCTTTGATCTCCGATGGACTCAAAAACACGCGCCGCGTTGTATAGGTCGTTCGCAGGCATGCCGGCTTGAAATAAATTCGTGTGCACAATGGCAACCCACTGCTCATTCGTTTTCAGGCGGTCTTTGGTGGCAAAGCCCGGCGTCACTTCAAGGCCTTGCAATTCAAATGACACGTCTGGCTCGGGTCGGCAGCCGGCAGCCAAGAGGAGCAACACAATCAGCGTCATATACCCCGTTTGCGTGCGGCTAGAAACCAGCATATTCATCAGATTGTAGGATGTAACGTTGAATGTCGGCCGTTTGCAGATTGAGCAGGAATTCAGTCGTCGCTTCAAGGACTTCTGCATCGGAAGGGTCACGCGCAAGAAAGCTTCGGAATTGCCAGCGCACCATGCCTTCATCCCATTCGGGATTCCACACGACGGCGTGAATGTAACTCGGTTTGTCATTTGCCGACATGCCGAACAACAGGTTGGGTTGGTTGTACTCGATGATGTCGTAGGAAACATCAAATTCAGCTTGCGTTGGGAACCGCTGATACACGTCGTCAAACGTAGCATTGACAAAATTGAAGCTGTTCATGTTGATTTGATCGTATACGCCATTCCACATCATCCGCTGGCAAGCATCGCGTACATCGATTTCCTGGAATTCCATATCGACCGGACATTCGAGCACGGCCAGATACCGCTCGGCTTGTGCCTGATTCAGTGCATAGCCAGCCCAATTGCCATTCAGGCTGTCGTTGACGGCCATGCCACGTGCAATTCCGTACCGTTCATTCAGGATGGCATCGGAAGCCCCTTCAAGGAAGCGTGCCTTGAGGTCTGTATAAAGTTTCTCGTGATACAGCGTTCGATAGGTTGTGCCGTCAAGCGAGTCCATGCCAGTCACCAGCGTATTGATTACGGCCAATCGGACTTCTGCGCTTAACGTATCGTTCTCCAAGAGCAAAACGTCACGGTCCATTTCATCATCCGTTGGCTCGCGTCCAATGAGATCGATGTACATCCGGTTGACATAATTCTGAACGAGGATGGTTGAGATTTCGTCATACGGCGGAACCGGGTTATCGGGATACACGAATTCTTCCGGTTTACAGCCGGACCAAGTGACCACCGCTAAGGCAAGTGCGAAAAGGAGAAAACGACAGGACATTTCGGTTTTGAGCTCGTTGTCTAATGTAAACAAAAACAAGCGATTGGAGGGAAAGGTTGCTCATGAAACCAGAATGACGAAGTCCATGGATTGCGTTCCATCCGAGCGGCAACCGTGAAATTCCTCAGCTCCCCTTTAATCCACGTCCCGGACCAGTTTATACGTTGGGTCTTCACCGAAGTGGTTCACTTCGATGATGGCATCGGCCTTGTCCATCATGGCTCGGCAATCCGAGCTCAAAGCTCGGATATGCACCGTTTTTCCGGCTGATTTGTAACGTGCGGTCAGCCGGTTCAATGCTTCAATAGCTGACATATCCACCACGCGGCTTTCTTGGAAATTGAGGACGACATGCTCTGGGTCGTTGGCGATATCGAATTTGTCAGCAAACACGGTTGTGGAACCGAAGAATAAGGGGCCGTAGAGTTCGTAATGTTTCCATCCGTTTTCATCGATGTGCTTGCGCGCCCGGATTCGCACCGCATTGTCCCAGGCAAAAACCAACGCAGCGACAATGACTCCGATCAGCACTGCCATGGCCAGGTTGTGCATGACGGCCGTTACCAGCGTCACGAGGATCATGATAATCACATCAGACCAAGGCATGCGTCGAAAGGTTCGGAGGGAGGCCCATTCAAAGGTGCCAATGGCAACCATGATCATGAGACCGGTCAACGCAGCCATCGGCAACTTTTCGACGATGGGTGCACCAAACAGAATAAAGACCAAAAGCATGACGGAAGCCACAATACCGCTCAGGCGGGCCCGCGCCCCGGAACTCACGTTGATGAGACTTTGTCCAATCATAGCACATCCCCCCATGCCACTGAACAATCCACTGAGAATGTTGGCTGCACCCTGTGCGACGCATTCGCGGTTCCCATGACCTCTCGTTTCCGTGATTTCGTCCAAAATACTCAGGGTCAGCAGGCTTTCAATCAAACCTACGCCTGCAACGATTGCCGCGTACGGTGCTATGATGCCGAGGGTTTCCAAATTGAAAGGAACAATGGGAATATGGAACGGTGGAAAACCGCCAGAAATAGACGCCAAATCCCCGACTGTTTTGGTGTCCAATCCGAAAGCGGCCGTGATACCAAAAATGACCAAGATGGCGGTCAGTCCTGCTGGGATTTTTTTGGTCAGCTTGGGCAAGAAAGCAATGATGGCCATCGCAAGCAATGTCAGAGCTCCAAACGTGGTGAGTTCTCCCATGGGAAGCCAATCGCCGCTTTCAGTTTTGAATTGGCTCAATTGGCTGCCTCCGATGATGATGGCCAGGCCATTTACGAATCCAAAGATGACGGGCTGTGGCACCAAACGCATCAATTTCCCCAGCTTTAAAAATCCTGCGGCAAGTTGGAAAATCCCGGCCAGAATAACGGTCGCAAAAATGTATTCAGGGCCCTCTATTGCTGCCAGGGATGCGATGACCACGGCAATGGCACCTGTTGCTCCACTGATCATCCCAGGCCGTCCACCCAGCACACTCGCGACAAGTCCAACCACAAATGCCGCATACAGACCTGTCAAAGGACTCAACCCAGCAATCAAGGCGAACGCTACGGCTTCCGGTATCAGGGCCATGGCCACAGTCAACCCACTCAATACTTCAAGGCGGTAATCCACGGTTTGTCGGAAGTCAAAAAGGGCAATGCGCATGGGGGTGGTTTGGATTGAAAAAAGGCGCAAAGATAGGCAGTGAATGAACGCCTCATGCGACCATTGAGTGCCAATCCACAAGGATGCATAGTACCTTTCTGGCATGCAAAAGAAAATTCTGTTGCTCGGGTCGGGCGAATTGGGCAAGGAAGTGGTTATCGCACTTCAGCGTTTGGGTCAGCAAGTGGTGGCGGTGGATTCCTATTCGGGGGCTCCAGCGATGCAAGTTGCCGACGATTTTGAAGTCATCAATATGCTCGACGGAGAGGCGCTTGATGCTGTTGTGGAGCGTCACTCCCCTGATATTATAGTGCCTGAAGTGGAGTCCATCCGAACGGAGCGGTTTTACGATTATGAGGCTCAAGGAATCCAGGTTGTTCCCTCGGCGCGTGCAGCGAACTTCACAATGAACCGCCGGGCAATCCGCGATCTCGCAGCACAAGAGTTGGGGTTGAAAACAGCTCCGTACCGGTATGCAACATCCTACGATTCGCTCGCGGCTGGTGTGGAAGCGGTGGGAATGCCCTGTGTCGTCAAACCGCTGATGTCCAGTTCGGGAAAAGGACAATCTGTCATCCGGACTTCGGATGATATTTCAACGGCATGGGCTTATGCGCTCGAGGGTTCAAGGGGGGACTTGGCAGAGGTTATTGTCGAAGCTTTCATTGATTTTGATTACGAAATCACCTTGCTCACTTTAACCCAAGATTCTGGGAATACGTTGTTTTGTCCACCGATTGGGCACCGGCAGGAGCGAGGGGACTATCAGGAGAGTTGGCAACCGGCTGCCATGGAGTTTGATGCATTGCGCGAAGCGCAAGAAATGGCAGCAAGGGTCACAGATGCTTTGGGTGGTTCTGGAATTTGGGGTGTCGAGTTTTTCATTCAAATCCCAAAGGGTGATCAACCGGGAACGGTTTACTTCTCCGAATTGTCACCTCGTCCGCATGACACAGGCATGGTGACATTGGCGCATACCCAAAATTTTTCAGAGTTTGAATTGCATGCCCGAGCAGTGCTCGGACTGCCCGTTACGGAAATCAAACACATCCGAAACGGTGCAAGTGCTGTGGTGCTTGCTCCAGCATCCGTCGCCTCGAAAACCGCTCCTGTGATCACCGGCTTGGCTGAAGCTGCACGATTCACTGATTCTGATTTCCGGGTATTCGGCAAACCAACGAGTCGTCCATATCGGCGCATGGCCGTGGGCCTTGCGCATGGCGGATTGGATGTGAGCACGGCATCATTGGTCGAGCGAGCTCAAGCGGTGGCCCGAGCGATTCAAGTGAGGTAAATGAGTTAAATGAGGTCAGGCGGGATCACAAAGTCCAAATCACCATGCCGACGGCCATCGCCACCCCGGCCACGATCATAAGGAGCAAGGTATAGGGTAAAATATCTCGGGCATTGAGACCGGTGATTCCAAGCAGAGGCAACGCCCAAAACGGCTGAAGCATGTTGGTCAATTGATCACCAAATGCCATGGCCATGATGCCTTTGGAATAGTCCAGATCCAGCGCTTGACAGGCCTCGAGCACCAAAGGCCCTTGGACGGCCCATTGTCCGCCACCGCTGGGTACAAATACGTTCAGAATACCCGATGAGGTGAAGAGGGCGAGTGGTAACCATGCTCTTGAGGTCGCTCCAACTAGGCCTTCTGCAATCCATGGTCCAAGCCCTGTGCCTGTGACCATGCCCATGATTCCAAAATACAGCGGGAATTGTACCAAGATGCCAGAGGCGCCGCGGATGGCTTCATCCAGTGCTTTTAGAAATTCCCTCACGGATCGGTGGGCGATGAGGGCA
>DBBR01000077.1 GCA_002292325.1 Flavobacteriales bacterium UBA979
GGAGAATCCATCCCTTCTAACACTTGACTTGTCAGGGTATACGTCCGGTTTCGGATGGCAATGAATTGCGCATTTCCGTCCTCATCCGTTTGCGCAGTCGTTGCCGACCCCGCAAATTGGTCTTCAGCAATTACTTCAATGCCAACAATCGGGGAGCCGTCGCATGCTTGCACATGCACCGTCAATTTGCCCGCAGTGGGTTCTCCATTCACACTGAAAATCGCGTCCTTGGATTTTAATCGATTGGAAGAAAGCCATCCACTGCCTTTCGTTTCATCAAAAACAAAAGAAAAATCATCCAAATTTGAATTGATGGGGTAGCCCAAGCGTTCGAGTCGCGCAGCCCCTTCCCGAAACGTAAAGATGTCCAAGCCCCCAGCGCCTTGATGACCATTGCTGCTGAAAAAGATGGCTCCAGTCTTGGAGACATATGGAAACACCTCGTCCTGATCTGTATTGACGACAGGACCTAAATTTTGTGGTTCCGACCAGCGGCCATCTTCCCATTTGGAGCTGTAAAGGTCCATGCCACCATACCCTCCTGGACGATCACTGGAAAAGACCAAATCATCATTCAAGTCAAACACAGCATGCGCACAGGAATGACCCGGTGAATTCCATGAAAACAACGAATCCGGTCTCTTTTCCCATTTTTCAAGTTCAGGAATCCAGCGGTAAAACTCCAGTTTCAAACGCGAGCGGGAAACGTTTTCAGAAACATCAATGCTCTCATGATTTCGTGTCAATACCGCAAAGTCTTCATCGGCATCAAAGCCAACAGGTCCATCATGCAGCCGAGAGTGACCAAATGCGTTGAATAGATCTTGGTTGCGGATTTGCTCGAACCACGTGTAGGTGCGAAACGGCTCATTCAGATCTTCGACCCATGTCAGTTCTGTGTAATTCTGTCCAGTCCATCCGTCTCGCATCGGGATAAACCCTGCATTCAATCCGGTGCTCATAAAGACCAACCCGTCTTGAAAAGGATAGGCTGAAAATTCCTCGGCATTCGACTTCGGCCGCAGCGGCTCTACCGTGAATGCGGTCGAATCGCGAACCAATCGAATCAATTGAGCGATCCCTTCCTTCCAGCGGCCCAGTCGTTCACTGTTCGGAAATTGAGCTAAGGCTGTTCCAATCGACGCTTCAAGTTCTTCATACCGATTCTGGAAGCAGAGCAAGTCCATTTGCATCAACCAATCCTCTGGCGCTCCGTGACCTGTTGCGATCATCTTGGCATTCCAATCCGCCGCCTCTGCAAGAAGGTCTGCGTGCAAAGCTGATTCCGCTGCTTTTCTCATGAAATCCTCTCGGATCGAATCGGCATAGGTGGAATCCGCTGCCAAATCTGCCCAGAGTGGGTAAGCATCTGCGTATTTCCAACGAAGCATCAAATCATTCGCCATATCCACGCGCGAAAACTGCGCCCAACTGGACTGACAAATTCCGAAAGAGAGTAAAGCGTAGAGTGCGTACTTCATTAGAAATAACGTGGGCTTTGGTAGGCCGTTCTTTTCAATCCGAAATCCCATGAAACACCCATCTCATGCGATCCAAAATTTCGGTTGGCCAGCCCGTTCAACGGAAAGTCAGCCGAATAATACACCCTCCATGATTCATCGATGAAGTAGCTCAATTGAACTCCAAAGCCTTCTTTCCAGCGCAACATGGTCCCAACACTGTAACGATCCATGAACCAGGCCTCGACACCCACATCCATCGTCAGAGGAGCACGTGCCACTTTCTTCATCATGCAAACACCACGAAGGTCCACAGCACTGTTGATGCGATGGATGTAACCTGTCATGAGGTAAAGATGACGTTGTTGAACGGCACCCGAACCTTGGAAACCCATGGGTTGCTCGAGCAAATGTGGGATGGAAAGCCCCAGGTACCAATCATCTTTGTAAGCCATCGCGCCGAATCCCGCATTGAATGCGGCTTCTTTGTAAGGGGCGGCTTGCAGGGGATCATTGAGATCCGACACTTGCAACTGACTGAAATCAAATCGATTGCTTTGAACCCCGAAAGACAAACCTGTCGTCAATTTAAACCCTTGGATGGGCTTGGGGAAATAGTATGCGAAATGGGTCATGAATTCAGCATGGCCACGGGCACCGCTTTGATCCTTCAATGCCGTAATTCCCACACCCATTCGGTTCCTCAAAATAGGTGCATGGGCCGAAAGCCATTGCGTCCTCGGTGCTCCTTCCCACCCCACCCACTGGGCACGATTGATCACCATGGTGCGCAGCACGCCGTTTGTTCCAGCATGCGCAGAATTGAACTGCACCGGATTCCGAAGGTACATGGATAGCTGAGCATCCTGCTGGCTCCGCACCAATGACGTGATGAGCAATGCCGCAATAACTCCAATCAACCTGGTCGTTGTGGTCTTCATCATCGCTGCTCGTGTTGAAGTTCAATAAATCCGCGAAACGGCTTCTGGGATTTCTTTCGCGTATCAATCAGGTAATAATACGTTCCGGTTGGCAGCAACTTGGATGAACCGATAACAGGATCCCATGTGCCCCGCCAGTCATTGTTGTAGGGCTCTGCTTCAAAAACCTGCGTTCCCCATCGATTAAACACCTCGACCTTGTTGTCCGGATACATCCACAAATACTCGATCACCCACTCATCATTGAAACCGTCCTGATTTGGAGTTAAGAGCTGACTCACTTCAATCGGGGTCAATGGATAACAATCCAATTCAAAAAACTCGGTTATACTGCAGCCTCCAGCGTCGGTAACCTCAACCTCGTACAAGCCTGCATCAATTCCGTCGAGCAAAGGGGCATTCTCAAACAAGGACCATTGGTAATCAAAATCTCCTTGTCCGCCGGATGCCATCACCTCGAGCATTCCATTGGCCTCGCCGCACTCCGAATCAATGGTTGCGACCAATTCCACTCCAAGCCCCTCAAAATCCACCAACTCCACCTCTATGAGGTCTGAACATTCGGAAGCATTGGTGACGGTCACCTGATAGAGCCCACTTGGCAATTCATTCGCATATCCATCCGTGAACGCTATGTTAGAAGGAGACCATGTGAACTCCACATCACTTCCGCCGTCTGTCAAAACCTCAATCCAACCATCCGAACCGCCGATGCAATTCGGCGGTTGAAAATCGACGTTGGTGATGGCGATTGGAACAGCTTCAAGCACCTCTATTTGGAAGGGTGCCGCGCATCCCGTCACCCCATCTGTTATGACCACGTCATACGTACCGGCGGCCCCAACTTGAGCCTCCGCACCGTCCGCTGATAACAAGTCACTTCCGGTCCAATCAAAGCTCGGATCTGCAGCAGTGGTTTCAGCAACAATGAGCCCCTCCTGATTGATGCAACTCACCCCGCCATTCGGAGAAACAACGAAATCCGCCTCTGGATCTGGATAGAGCGTCAAATCAAACGATGCTGTTTCGGCTGGACAATCTGCGAGCGTAGCCGTTACCGTTATGGTCCCCGTCAAATTCGAACCTGTTTGATTTGAACCCGCGACAAATTCCCCCAAAAGTCCACTCCCGCTCTCTGGTAAACCTACATCGGTATTTGAGTTAGACCAAGACCAATTCAATCCATCAATCGGCAGTCCATACTCCATTAATTCAACCACATCTTCCGAACAAAAACTTAAATCGGGAAGCAAGGGAATGTTCACCACCGGTAGGACATCGACTTCAAATTCAATGGGATCCATAGGACATAACAAACCCGGGCTGGTCAGGGTGTATACCACCGTTTGGAGGTCATCCGAATCATTGACCAGCACATCGCCCAGTGAACTGCCTGAACCCGGTGTTGCGCCACCGACGAACAACGGTGCATCGGGAATCCAGCTCAAAACCACACCGTCCACGTTCGTACCCACCTCAATCTCCCAGGCCTCGCCAGAGCATACCGGCAACTGCAAGTCTTCCAAATTCGGTATGACTTCAGGCATCACTTCAATAAGCCATGTAGCCGGAGGGCTCGATGTGCAGCTTACATTGGCTGTGACCTCTATAAACAATGGTTCATCTGTTGAATTTTCAATGACCCAATCATCTGGAGATTGCAATGGACCGAGACCAATTCCTAATGCAGGTTGCACCCCGGAAAGTCCTGGTTCTGGATTGGCTAACCATGAAATAATGTAGGCCGGTTGACTCGACGTCCAAGTAATCGGATTGACCGTATCACCACTGCAAATGGTGCTGGAAATACTCTGTGGCGACACACTTCCGAAGGGATTCACAACAACAGGATAAGATATTGAATCCTCCCCGCAACCACTCCCTACATGGAGCCACACGTGGTAAGTCCCGGGATCCTCAAAGTTCAACGAGATGATCTCCGATCCGGGAGACCACATCCCGAAACTATAATCCTCTCCCGTCGCACCATTCGACGAACCCATTTCTCCTAATTCGACCGAATAACCCGAGGTTTCTTCAACGGTCCAGTGCGTTAGGGTCGTGTCATTGCATCCATCGATGGTCACCGTTTGTCCACTCGGTCCTATACTTGTCAACAACACAGATTCCTCCTGACAAATGGGCCCAGGAGGTGCAGCCAATATCATCGCTTCAGGAGCAGAGGAAACAGTGATGGGACCAATGGTCACCACCGTGGGAATGCCATTGACCGAACACAAATTCGCGGCAATCAACGTCGCAGAGTAGGCATTTTCTATGGGAGGCAGCAGGGGTGAAATCACATATTGCTCCCCGCATGAATTGTCATAAAAGATGTGCTCTAATGTTGTGTCGCTTGCGGTGCTAAAGTCAAGGATATCTGTGACATCAGAGTAACTCACCGTATAGTCAATGGGCACATTGTTTGAAATAATATCCACCTCAAACAGCGAGGGAGTGCAGGTGTTTTGACCTGACCCAGACACCGTCACGATGGGCGCACTTCCGTTGAAGATGCGATAAAGCCGAACGTCACTGCATCCGTTTGCAAACGTAACCGTGTGTTCCAAGATGAAGTCACCGACCGGGTACGAATGCTCGATGATGTCAGCTACCAATTGCGATTCGTCGGAATCTGGAGACCCATCGCCCCAATCAAATGATTGACTAATTGAATTATCATAATTACAAATAAATGAAAAGGGCTGAGGAGAATCTGAGTTGCACCGAACAAATGTGAGCATGTCATTTTCTTCCGATTCTGTGTAATCAGTTGAGATAGGACTCAAACTCAACTCAGACATAGGGGAATCAATCACCTCGATGGAGAGGGAAAAAGAGGAAGATCCTGAACCGTCGTTGTTGTTGACCAACAATGTCGCTGTGGTTCCTGGAGTGACTGCATCATAAGTGACGAGCACGGGACCCTCTAAAGAAGATGTCGGCGGAGTCGCCCCAAAACCAAAGTCCCAAGAATACGTTGCAAGCGGGCCATCCCCGATGGTAGTATTGATAAAGGCCACAGGTTCATTGACACAAATAACAAGCTGACCATTCTCGAATGAGGGAATGGTCATGAATGAAGCATTCAGCGATTGAGCATTCGACTCAATAAAAAACAAGCCTCCCGCAACAAGCAAGAATCCTATTTTCAAAAGCACATGTTTCATTCCTGAAATATAGAAAGACTAAGACAAATTCTTTCGTTCATTTCCACTATGTTATAGAGTATTTTCGTTTTATATTTCCCTGATGTTTTTAATGCTAGGACAATACAAGCGAGCCCTCATTGTTAAGCGAAGCCTCGCTTTTTGTTTGGCCTGTTCCTGGATGGTCTCTTTGGCACAGGATCCAGAGTTTACGCAGTTTTTTAATAATCCCATTCACCTCAATC
Organism: Flavobacteriales bacterium UBA979; assembly: GCA_002292325.1. Classification (GTDB taxonomy): domain Bacteria; phylum Bacteroidota; class Bacteroidia; order Flavobacteriales_D; family Sanyastnellaceae; genus UA16. The sequence continues at coordinate 5,796 of DBBR01000077.1, forward strand.
CCGCCTACGCTGGTTCGTATGGGGTGCAAGGAAACATTGTTCCATCTCCTCGATTGGTTCTTTCGCACCGTAATCAGTGGCCTGCCATGAGCGGCGCCTATGTCACTTCGGGCATCACATTCGACTCCTATGTCCGTTCGCTTCATGGCGGCTTGGCATTTCGTGTGCTCAAAGACGATGCCGGCAGGGGAACCCTGAGTTCCACGACTGTGGCTGGAGCTTACAATTTCCGCACAAAAATTGCCCAAGGCTGGTACATGAACTTGGCTTTAGAAGCCGCTTACTTCCAGCGAAACCTGGATTGGGATAAACTGAGCTTTCGGGACATGATCGATCCCAACCAGGGATTCATTTTCACGACACAAGACATCTACCGAGAAGGATTTGTCAAAGGGGGCGACTTCCGAGCTGGGGCTCTTTTTCATTCAAAACGATGGTCGATTGGATTTGCCGCCGCCCATTTGAACGAGCCAAACGAAAGCGTTGCCGGGGGCACGAGTGTAAGCATCATCCCTGTCAAACTTACTTCGCACATCGGCGGATCATTTCCAGTCACAAAAGGTTCGAATATGACTTCGACGCTTCAACCTCAACTTATTCTTCACAGACAAGGTGATCAAACGTTGCTAATGAGCGGGGCGAACTTTGATATCGAGCCACGCGGGTTCATCCGGGATGCGAGGATGACTTTTTCATTTGGTCTGTGGTACAGAGGGTTGGTCGGCAGCAATTACCGGGATGCTGCCATTGCATACGTTGGAACCGAAACGGTTAACTGGAAGTTTGGCTACAGCTACGATTTGACTTTTTCGCAGCTAACACCAGGAACAGGAGGAGCGCATGAACTTAATTTTACGATGTACTTCCCAACGGCAATTCGCAAGCGATTTTTCTGCCCGGATTGTGATTGGCACATCCTCAACACGGATCCATGGCTTGGTGGAGGTGAGCAGCGCATGGGACGTTTCGGCGATCGTTCCAATTGGTGGAATGATCGAAAAATCAAACGGTCTAGGCGAATCAGCTACTGATTGTTCGATGGTTCAGCCAGCCTGATTGAGGCTAAAAAAACTATCCGTCAAAACCAAATCTCAGACCTACCGTTGAACCGAGATCGACCGGATTCAGTCCCGCATGAGGATCTCCATCCCAACGGACTCCCAGGTTCCATTCAAAGCTCATTTGATTCGCAATGGCAACGTCCCACGTCCACTCAAAAAACGCGCGCGAATCTGACCATTGGCGAACATCGGATTGAACGTAAACTGTATACCGCAGATTGAGGTTTTCATTGGCATGCCAACCGCCCGAAAACACAACGCTATTCCGAATCAATTCGGTAGGTGAAACTTCAAATTCAGCACTGTACGACTCGGCCTCCCAAAACCCGCCCCAACTGGCTGTTCCATAACTTCGGTCTCCAGACCACAGGCTGCGCTTCAATCCTACCCCAACGAGATTCCGCGAAGTCATGAGCAACACATCGTTGTTGGATGATTGAATAAACCCGAAAACCTGCAGTCGATCCAAATCACCGACTTCAGCTCGAATGTGCGCAAATGCATTGCCTTGAATGGATTCACCTTCTTCGGACAAGCTATTCCACGATCCAATCACCTTAAGCGCCGTCCGTCCCCAGTCCCACGTTAACCCTGCATCCGCATTCACATCCATTACATCGCTATTGCCCACTGACACATCACCTCCAATACCTGCCGTCCACATGAATCCACTATCTCCTGCGAGCATCAATGTCTCAGTATTCACAATGGTTTGAGCGCTTAATCGAGCCATTGCAATCAGTCCGATAAATAGAAGAATGAAGTTTTTCATGGTCCAATATTGCACCAAGAACACAAGAAGTCAATCCTTTTCCAATAAACCTTTTAAGAAAAAAACAACACAAATCCCAAACATCACGGGCCACAAAAAAATCATCGTAAAACGCTCAAATGCAGTCACTTCCATTTGGCTTTTTCTCATCATCCATTCCAATCCGAAGGAAATAACCCACCCCGACAGCAGATAATAGAGCACCATAGATAAAATAAACTCCATGTTGATTGAACTCAAAACCCTCACTTTTATTGCCACCTCTGTACTTTTCAGGGCACAATCAATTCCTTTAGGTCAACCCTTTCCAGCAGCCGCATAATCCGCTAAGTACGCATAGGGCGCATTCAATTCACCTTGCAGGGTCGTCTCCGTCGCTGCATCCAAAATCCCCTCTGCATCACCTTCTACCAGTAATGGAATGACATGGTCCATCAGCTCTCTTCCGAACCCATCGGATGCATCTCTTGGCAATTCGCAGGGAAGATTATCCACTGCCATAACCGTAATTCCCTCGGGATGGGAAAATGTGCATTCCTGTTCTGTGCCCGGATGATAACCATACAGAGGACTTTCGATCGTTGAAGGACGTATGGTGCAGGCAACAGGCCCGTCAATGTCGCATGAAATATCCGCCACTACCTTCACCTTCCAGTCAGGCGAACGCATATCTTCTCTGGTAAAAAGAAACGGTGAGCCTTCTGCCCAAAAGTGGCCCGCAACCAATAAATCCGCTTCGGATGTGAATCGACCAAAGGTGCTTCGAAACTCCAAAGGGTCGTCGATAAAATCTTGCATCGAAAACTCACCTCCATCAGCACGCATGTTGTAGTCTGCAACATCCAAATGGGTGAATACCGGTTCCGGAAAGTCCATCCGCAGAAAATCATCCGAATGGACAGAACGCACCTTCATGTACTCCAACACCTCACGGGCGCCCTTTCCTACCCGCCCATGTCCTGTCAAAACGATTTTGAAATTTGGGGGGAGTTTGACACCTTTTGCGTAGGACAGCATCTCCTCTAAATCGCGGCAATCAATCGCCTTGGGCAGGTCAAACATGCCACTCCGAACTCCACAAGCGCGTATTCCACTGTATGCGCCTACCAATCCAGCCCATCGGCCAAAACCGATGATCCGCCGGCCGCTCGGCCTTTTCAATAATTCGTAGTCAATTAAACGAATGCGCTTGTCCAAGACTGCAGCCAATAACTTCGCGTTGTATGGCTGCAACTTGTGGGTATGACTAAAGAATAAATACGTTTTATCGGGAATCAAATCCTCGATATTTACCTCCTTCACCCCTATGAGTACCTCGCAATCACTCACATCGTCTCGAACTTCTAGGCCGGCAGCGCTGTATTCCGCATCACGAATGCGCCGAACATGACTGCTTTGGATAACGATTTTCAATTGACGGTAGCCCTCTTGGAGCAATACACATTGATCCGGAGTTAGCGGAACACGCTGGTCTGGCGGAGTCTTTCCTTCTCGGATGACACCTATTTTCAAGGGATGTTCTGGAGTATAATGCACGGTCTCGAAGGTACGATATGCCAGAATAAGCCTTTGCCAGACCGAGTTAGTTTTCAACGGCTAGCGTTGAGCAACAAAACGGTACGTAATCGTCCCCGTCTGATCGTCCTGGCTCTTCATGTCGAAGACCGATCGTCGTGCTGCCTTGAGTGCCACACCTTCCATGCACTCTGCTGCATCGCCTTCGATGGATTGCGTCACCATGGCTTTCTGCACGCTTCCATCCGAGCTTAGCGTGACTTGAATCACGACCTTGCCAGCGGTGAGGCACAGATAACCCGGCACAGGCAGATATTGGTGATTCCGTCCCTGAACGTCATAGGAAACAACGACTTCGCCCTCATAACGTTTGTCCCACTCGGAGAGGGTGTTGATGTCATTGTTCTGACCATCATCTGGCACACCCTCCAATTCAAATTCTTTTTCTTGAGCCGACAACCGAGCAAATTCCGCTTGTTCCATTGCCCGCAGTTCTGCTTCGACTTCTTTGGCCATGCTCTGTTCAGTCTCATCAGCGAAGGTTGATCTCCGATCACTGCTCACACTCGCATTAACATCCGAAACCAAATTGGCTACACGCTCATTTAATTTTCCATGCAACTGCTCCTCCAAAGTGGGAAGCTCTGCTAAGGCGAAATTCATTTCTGTAAATTCAACATCGACGAAATCAGCGGTTTCAGCGCGTGTAATTCCCGCAGGTTGCGCCCACAAAATCACAAGTACAATCAAATGAACAAGCAAGGTCAAACTCAGAGAGACCCAAAAGCGATTGGACGTATCCGATTCTGCTTGCATCAATCGAGAACAACCGTTGTTTCCCGGCGCCACGTATCCGCGGTAATGCTGCGGTCTCCTCTGAAATAATAAATACCTGTCTTGGTGACCACTTTCCGATAGCGAACGACCAAATTCCCATTCCGAACAGTACGCTGGATGACGAGACCATTTGGAATGTCATACGACTCTTCATTCACCCCTTGCGCAACATTCTCATCCCTCTCAGCCAATTTATAATCCTCCGGCTCTCGCGGCCCAACTTCCTTCAGGATATCCTCAGCCGCCTTCCTTTCATTGTAAGCACGTTGACGAGCCTCTTGCTCCCTTGCTTTCATTTGTTGGCTGACTTTTTTGGCCTTTCTCCGCGAATCAAGCCATCTTTCTTGTGCACGGGCATTGGCTCCATCTCCAAGTCTTCGGTACTTCCGCGCCGAACTTTCTGCTTGAACTCTTGCTTCGGATCGTCGATCTTCGGAAGCTTTAGACAAGCCTTGAAACAGGTTCCGAAGCGATCGCTTTTTCGCTTGAACCTCCGGCATATTCAGTGTATAATCTTGGGATCTCCTCGACCGCATCCTCGAACGAATGCTTTCTTTTCGCTGGGCTTGCTCGGCCCCTTGTTGAATCTGATCCCTTCCTGCTGCTTTCGCAGCTGCCGCTCTTGACTCAAAATTAGCCACCTGACTATCCTGATTCGCACTTCTGATTTCTTGTTGATTCACCCCTTTTTCTTGCATGGCCGCATCTTGCCGGAGTACATCTTTTTGATTCATCATTGACCGATTTACTCGGTCTTGTGCCTTTTTCTCGGAATCGCTTATGAGCTGATTTTGGGCGGCTTTCTTGTCTTCCACCTCCAATGCACGTGCAAGCGCTTCGCTTTCCAATGCCTCCTTGTAATACGTCTCCACCTCATCATCTTCAGCTACGTTCATTTGAGCCGCTAATCGCTCAGCACGCTGACGCTCTTTCCTTGCACGGTCTTCTTGATCAGCTTTTTCTCGCGCTTTCAAAGCCGCTTCATCTGACAGATTCTGCGCTGCAAATTCTGCAGCCTTCCGGGCGAATTCTTCCTCTTGGTCAGCATTCTCACGCTCCATCGCCTCCCGTTCAAGATCCAATTCTGCTTGGGAGGCCCCCATTTGCTGCCCAGTCAATTCCTCTGAAGATCTTGAAGCCTCGCGTTCCACCCGGTCCATTCGAGATTTCGCATATCGATCTGTGGGCTTAATGGATAAAGCTTTTTCATAACGGCTTCTTGCTCCATCCCAATCAGCACGATCAAATGCATCATCTGCGCCTGCGATCGCAACAGCATATGCGGCCTCTACTTGTTCAGCTTCGGATCGCGCGGCTAATTCGGCTGCTTCACGTGCCTCGCGTTGGGCTGCTGCAGCGTCATCTGATTCCTGTGCATCTGCCTCAGCTTGAGCCCATTGGTCTGCATCAGGATCCGACACTTCAGGTTCACCTTGGCTCGGTTCACTTTCTGCGCTCGTCGAGGCGGCATCCACTGAGCGCGCCATTCTCTTTTCCGCCTCATTCATCCGTTGTTTTGGATACCGTTCGTCTGGAAATAAACGAGATGCATTTCCATATTTTTCGACAGCTGCGGCATAGTCGTTTGACCGAAACAACTCATCTGCTGCATCATTTAGGGCATCGTACTGCTCCCGGCGCTCGCGCTCCTCAGCCAGCGCTGCCTCGCGCTCTGCTTCTTCACTTTCCCGGTCCTTCCTTCCTGAATCTTTGACATCCGCTTCAGCCATGCGTTCCCGGCAGGCTTCTGCTCGCTGCTGCCAAAATCGTTCTGCAGGCAGCACGCTTCCGGCTGCCTCATATTTCACCAAGGCTGCACCGTAATCGTCCGCCCTGAATAAAAGATTGGCTTCGTCGACCAAGGCTTCATATTCGATTGTTCGCGCGATGATGTCCGCTTGTTGAGAAGCAAGATCTGCTTGCCGGATTTCCGCTTCTTCCATCCGGTTTTTGGGATAGCTCTCGTTGGGCTTCAACGAACTCGCTTCCGCAAACTTATCGATCGCTCTATCCCACTGTTCTCGATCAAAATAGATATCCCCATCCTTCACCAAATCATCGTATTCCTCATCTACCTCTGACGAGTTCTCTAATTCGGACGCACGGTCGCTAACGCGTTGCAAACCATCCAGCGGTTCAGGTGCATCAGGCCGCATTTCTGATGCCGCTTCAAAACCATTTCTAGCTTCTTCCAGTCGATCGCGGTCAAGAGAAGCTTCCGCATCATCGAGCAGGGCTTGAAAAGCGGCTTCATCTGCGGCTGAGGCATTTGCCGCGTCCAATCCACGTTGCGCCTCTTGTCGCTTTGATATCACCTCATCTTCATCGGCAAACAAGGCCAATGCCGAATCATAAAAGTCCACAGCTTTTTGCCACTCCTTGGCCGACTTAGATCGATCACCTTTCTGGACAAACTCCTCAAACTGCTCGCGCATCTCCTCTTCCTGACCAGCCATACGCTCGAGTCGCGCTAATTCGGCGTTGACTTTATTGCGCATTCGAACCGTGTAGTTGCTGTCAAAAATCACCGTGTTTTGGTTGGCATCGTATTCCCCCCTCCCGTACAAATCCTCGAAAATCGCAGAATCAAAACCGGGTGGCAATGGCATCATGGACATGTCCAAATCCATGTTTCGCGCACCCTTCACATCCAAAGGAATCCCTGAAGCATCTACTGCAATCCGTTTGTTGCCATGCCCTTCCAATTCAAAACTGAATGTATAGTTGTGACGCAAAGGCAAATCAAATTCATACCCTCCCTTCAGGTCGGTCACAATGGCATCGAATTCGACGCCGTCCTGGTAAACCACAACACGCACGCCATCCAGTCGTTTGCTTCCCTCATCCATTTTCACGGTACCAAAGACGGACAACTTATCTTCTTGGTCCTCCTGGGCTCTTCCCTCACTCGCCGTCAAAACTGCGAGCATGATCAAAAACAAGGTTCCCGCAAACTTCCTAATAAAATAGGGTAATTTGCGCGGGAGTTCCAGCTGCGAAGAAAACTCGCTTGGCTTGTTTGAATTGCAGGTCATGACAGGTTTGCTTCCTCTTCCTAAAACGTAAAAATATGGCATTTAGTTATTGGGAATCAAAAGAATGGCTCGAAGGATTGGATTTATGCGTTGTTGGCGGTGGGATTGTTGGCCTATCCGCTGCATTGTTCGCGAAGAAAAAACAACCGGACTGGAGAATTGCCGTAGTGGATGCTGATCCCCTCGGTGGTGGCGGAACTTCCAAAAATGCAGGATTTGCGTGCTTTGGGAGTGCGACAGAATTAATGGCTGACCGAATGGCTTTAGGAGACCAATCAGCAAGGGATTTAGTACAGAGCCGATTGAACGGCCTGCGCTTGCTCCGGGAAACTCTTGGTGAAGTACAAATTGGTTTTGAGCGCTCAGGTAGCGTTGAGTTTTTCATGCAAAATGGCATGACACGCTTTCCTTCTATCGCGGAGATTAAAGATTTGAATGACTGGTTATCAGAAGTTACAGACTTGAAAGAGACCTTCGAAGTTATTCAGGCTTCTAACTTCCCGGAACGTCATGCATCTGATCATGAGCGTGCAATTTTCTCCCGATTAGAAGGCGTGATTGATACCGGAAAAATGAACCGCTCTTTGCGCCAAAAAGTATCCGATGCAGGCATTGATCTCATCAGCGGTCTTCACGTGCATGCCGTGGAACAGCTGAACGCAAGTTGGACACTGACGGTAGAGCGTGGCAGAGAAACCACCTCCTTTGATGCACCACGCTTGATCATCGCCACCAATGCTTTTGCGACTCAATTGCTCCCGGACGTTGACGTCCAACCTGTCGAAAACAAAGTACTCGTGACCCAGCCCATTCGAGGCTGGGATTTTCGGCATTCTGTGCATGTGGATGCCGGTTATGTTTATGCCCGCAACATTGGAGATCGAATGCTCATTGGAGGAGGTCGGCATTGGGAGTTAGACGAAGAAAAAACCGAGAGACGACTCATTGAATGGCTTCATTCTTTGTGGCCACGCACCGAGGGGGTCGCCATATCACATCGCTGGACCGGCACCCTCGGAATAGGCAGGACACGTGCGCCCATCGTACGGAAAATAGGCATGCACGGTGTTGTTGCCGTCCGTTTAGGAGGCATGGGAGTGGCGATAGGAATGAGCATCGGAAAGCAGGCGGCAAATTTGCTGGAAGAAGATTGAAACCTTTTTTCGACCAAATTCGTAAAGGCTGGGGATTAAACATCACTTTAAGACCCTCAACCCCATGCGGACTGCTATTCAACTTTTATCAATCTCCACCCTGCTTCTGTGTGTCAATGCACTCGAAGCCCAAACGGGATTTCACGTCGTTACTGGACCCACGAGCTTCACTGGAGCATCCAATCTGGAGGACGGCATTCAAATCTCCTCAACGGGAAGCTACTCAACTCAACTCGCGATGTTCACTGACATCATGCCGTTCTGCTCTGCAGATGCGGAAATGAATTGGGGAAGCCTCGGATTAACGGCTTCCAACCGCCGGCATGAAATGTCGGAATGGTACGGAGTAGGTGCAGGATTGCGCTTACACCAGCCATATGAAGAAGGCCGCATCATTGAGCCTTGGATTGGTCTTGGGATCAGCTTCATGCAACAATCAAATTTTGCAGACCTCGCTGATGCATCTGGACAAAGCTATTACCATTGGAACGATGGTCGCGTTTACAACATGGCCGAGAGTGACCTCAATGCGGAGATTTTAGCTCAAGAAATGACCCCGGACTACACGTACGAATCTGAAACCCGGACTCAAAACAGCATCGCAGTTCCCATTCGTTTTGGATTGAACTTGAATGTAACATCACGAATCTATGCGAGCGCAGCCTTTTCAATGCTCGCAGGCACAGAGGCAAGCCTTGACCCTCGACCTGGCTACACGGATTACTTGACCACTGCGCAAGCCGGTATCGGCATTCGAATTGGAAAAGATTTCGCTGAACCGCGCATTGCGTACCCCGAAGGATGGGCAGCTTTGGGCAACGATTTTGACCAAGATGGCATCAAGGACAGCCGTGACCGTTGTCCCGGAACGCCAGAGGGCATATCCACGGATCGCCGCGGATGTCCGGTGGACAGCGACAACGACGGGGTAGCGGACTTCGAGGACAAAGAGCCTTTTTCACCGCACAATCGCGTCAACTTAAAAGGCATTTCTTTGAGTGATGCGCAATGGCAATCACTGGAGTCTGAAGCCGCGGCATTCCAGCCACCGAGCCTGGAAGAATTCCAACGCATCGAAACACCTACTCAATCGCCCCAGGCAACACCTGTCGATACACGGGGACACACTCCTGCTGAATTGCGCCTATTGAAAACATTCGGCACGACCAAGTCGACCAATCAAGTGAAAGCCAACAGAGCTCAGCCCTTGGAAGAACCAAAGGCTGCAACATCCAATAACTTCAACCTTTTATCTGCGAATGAGGTGGATGCCTTCCGGGCTGTCATGCCCGTCATTCGGCCCGCTTACCGCGTTCAATTGACACCTGACGTTCGTAAGTTGGACATCAATCTGATTACCCCCTTCATCTTGAGCGGTGAAGTCACGCAAAAATTTGATCAATTTAGCAGAATGACTTTCGTGACTCAGGCCGTTTACGACGCCGAAGTCGCCAAAGCCGATATGACTAAAATGCGGAATGCGGGATTCGAGGAAGCATTCATTGTGGGCGAATTCAATGGGCGCATCATTGATGTGGCCACAGCAGAACAGCTGGACCGTGAATTGCATAAAAAGGGAGCAGCCTCCAAATAAATTCTACCGTTTTCTAAAAGAAGGCTGCCCTCCATAGGCGGTCTTTTTTTTTTGCCTGATCAACGGGATGAGTTCAATACCTGTCCCGCTGCCTCCGCCACGCGAATGCCATCCAAGGCAGCAGAGAGTATACCACCGGCATAGCCCCCACCTTCGCCGCAGGGATAGAGCCCCGCTACTTCAGGGTGAGCCAACGAATCACGATGGCGCGGAATTCGAACAGGACTCGATGTGCGCGACTCGGGTGCGACCAATAGGGCATTGCCGTCCAAATAAGCTGGCATCCTTTTTCCAAACTCCCGCAATCCAACCGCCAACGAATCCGATATTACGGCAGGTAAAAGCGCGCGCAGATTGACCGACACGACTCCTGGCAGATAGGAGCACGGGGGTAAATCACGGGAGACACGTCCCCGCGTTCCATGCAAAAAATCGATGAGCCGCTGGGCTGGTGCGCGCTGAGTTTGCCCCCCAGCCTCCCAACACTTGCGCTCTACATGGCGTTGAAATGCCAAGGCTCCAAGCACCCCTGAAAAGCCCTCGGCTTTCCAGTCTTCTGGGCCTATTTGCACCACCATTCCAGCATTTGCAAAAGGATTGTTGCGCTTCGAAGGTGACCAGCCGTTCGTAACGACAGAATCCGCATCCGTTGCGCATGGTGCAATGATGCCACCAGGGCACATGCAGAATGAATGCACACCTTTTCCATTGGCTTGACAAACCAACCTGTAGGAAGCCGGTGGAAGCCAATCACCACGAGGCTGTCCGCTGTATTGAATTCGATCCACCAACTCCTGTGGATGTTCAATCCTCACTCCCATGGCAAAAGGCTTGGCCTCCAATGCCCAGCCCTTCGATTCAATTAATTCGAACACGTCCCGTGCACTATGTCCGGTTGCGAGAATGACCTGTCGTGTGCGTTCCGAGTGCACCTCTTGCGTCTTGAGATTTAACCACCGGATACCGGCAACGTGCCCAGCCTCTGAGGCAATATCAACCATCCGGCATCCAAAGTGCACTTTTCCTCCTGCCTGCTCAATTGCTCCGCGCATACGCTCGATGATTTGAGGCAATTTATTGGTTCCTATGTGCGGATGTGCATCAATCAAAATAGAGGGGTCAGCGCCAAACTGAACCAGCCAATGAAGTGTCCCTTGAATGTTCCCCCGCTTGTGGCTCCGCGTGTATAATTTACCGTCGCTGTAAGTTCCTGCCCCCCCTTCACCGAAGCAATAATTTGAATCCGGATCAACGGTGTGCTCGCGCGTGATGCTCACCAAATCACGACGCCGCTGGCGAACAGGTTGACCCCGCTCCAACACGATCGGACGAATACCTTGTTGAATCAGGGAGAGCGCTGCAAACAAACCGGCCGGCCCAGCGCCAATGATGTACACGGACTCAGCATCATCCTTGACCGGTTCAAAAACAACATGTGGCGGTTGATCTGGAGGTAAATCGCCGTGTTCAGCAGCCACTTCTATGCGCCACACCGCCATCACTTGACGTTTGCGCGCATCCAGGTTTTTTCGCACCACCCGGTACTTTCCAAGGCGCTCTTCAGCACAATTCATCCCCTCCGCAACCACCTTGCGAATTTTAGATTCATCCCCCGACCACTCCACGGGAAATCTCACGTCGATGTATTGTGTTTCGCTATCGGATTGCATGCGACGAAGATAAACCCGAGTTAACCCGAATCAGCTTGAACGCCGAACACTTAACTTCGTCATGAATTTGACCCATGGCCCAACCAGACTTCCCCTACAATCCTTTGGCCTTCAATCGGCGTGACCTCAGTGATCAAGCCATCCGTGAGCTGTACGACCAATTGATGCTCCCTCGGATGGTGGAGGAAAAAATGCTGAGTCAATTGCGGCAAGGCAAAATTTCCAAGTGGTTCAGTGGAATGGGCCAAGAGGCCATATCCGTTGGATCCACGGCCGCCTTGAAAGCCGATGAGTTCATTCTACCCATGCACCGAAATCTAGGTGTTTTCACAACCCGCGGCATTCCGTTGGATCGGCTATTCTCTCAATTCCAAGGTAAAGCGAATGGGTTCACAAAAGGACGGGATCGCTCGTTTCATTTTGGCTCCAAAGAACACCACATCGTCGGCATGATATCGCATCTGGGTCCACAACTGGGCATCGCGGATGGCATTGCACTCGCCAACAAATTGGAGAAGAGCGGCAAGGCAACCTTGGTATTTACCGGTGACGGTGGAGCTTCTGAAGGTGACTTTCACGAGGCAATCAATGTCGCTGCCGTGTGGCAGTTGCCGGTGATCATTGGGATTGAAAACAACGCTTGGGGATTGTCTACGCCTTCCAATGAGCAGTTTCGGTTCGAACATTTTACCGATAAAGCCATTGGCTATGGCATCCCTTCGAAAGATGCGATTCAAGTGGATGGCAATGATGTACTTGCGGTATACCATGCGGTGAAGGAAGCCGCTGAATCCATTCGTCAGAATCCACGTCCCATCCTCTTGGAATTCAAGACATTTCGGATGCGAGGACACGAGGAAGCTTCTGGAACCAAATACTATCCAGAGGGATTGATTGAGCATTGGGGCCAAATTGATCCCGTAGAACAATTTAGAACGTGGTGCATCGCAGAAGGCATCTTACAGCCGGACCACATTTCAGACGTGGAATCTCGGCATTCATCCTCCATCAAAGAGGGTTTGAAGGCTGCTGCCATGGAGCCCGCCATCGAGGCTTCATTGGAAAGTGAAATGCTCGACCGTTTTGCCGAAGTGCCCCCGAGCCAGTGGGGTCATCCGCGCTCGACCGATCGGGAATTGCGCATGATCGATGCCATCCATGAAGGGTTGGGACAAGCCATGGAGGCTTACCCTGACCTCGTTCTCATGGGCCAAGACATTGCTGAGTACGGGGGAGTCTTCAAGGTCACCGATGGATTTGTCGAGCGATTCGGTAAAGAGCGCGTCCGAAACACTCCACTATGTGAATCCGCTATCGTCGGAGCTGCGCTCGGTTTGAGCATACAGGGCAAAAAGTCCATGATGGAAATGCAATTCAGTGATTTTGTCACGGTTGGATTCAACCAAATCGTGAACAACCTCGCAAAAATTCACTGGCGCTGGGGACAAAACGCTGATGTCGTCGTTCGGATGCCAACCGGCGGCAATGTCGGCGCGGGACCCTTTCATAGTCAGTCAACAGAGGCTTGGTTCTTTCATGTACCAGGGCTCAAGATTGTCTATCCCTCAACACCGGAGGATGCCAAAGGGCTATTGCTTCGCTCGTTTGAGGACCCGAATCCGGTTTTGTTTTTTGAGCACAAATTTCTGTATCGATCCTTGAGCGGTCCTGTGGATGAGAATCTTTTTAGTGTAGAGATCGGCTCAGCTAGAATCGTGCAACCCGGAACAGATTTGACCATTGTGACTTATGGATTGGGCGTTCAGTGGGCTCAAACGGCGGCCAATGATTCGTCGGCCTCCATTGAAATCATCGACTTACGATCGTTGCTTCCGTGGGATGAACAAGCCGTTTCAGAGAGCGTGCGCAAAACGAATCGGGTCATTGTACTCCACGAAGACACCATGACGGGTGGCATCGGAGCAGAAATCAGTTCTCGAATTCAAGAGATGTGCTGGAAAGATCTAGATGCACCCGTTCATCGGGTCGCGGGTTTGGATACCGCGTTCCCTTTTGCCGAAAATTTGGAACGTCAGTTTCTTGCGAATGCCCGCATTGATGAATCCATTGCGTCCGTGTTGAACGCATAACAGGAAACGCAGGATCAGCGACCTCTCATGCGCATCTGCGCCGGATTGCGAATGGCAGCTTCCACCTGCTTAATGTCTTTCTTGAGCATGCCTTTTGTGTCCAAACGCTTGCATTCGACAAGCAAGGCTTTTGCGAGCTTTGGTTTTCGCTTCGCCGAAGCGACTACGGCTAAGTTGAGCTTGACTGCTGCCTTGTCGTGATCTTGCTTCAAACCAACTTCAAGCGATTCTTTCAGCAGTTTCTCTGCATCGTTCATATTGTGCTCCATCATCAAGCTTCCTGACAAAAAGTACCAGTAGCCTCTGCGCCTGGGCCACAAGTGTTTGGGATTTACGCGCCCAATCCACTTTCGGGCGTCGTCCATTTTTTGTTGTCGGAGGCTTACAAAAGCCATCAGCAAACGCATGCTTTGCAGCGTCACCAAGATGAGCACTACGGTGACCAACACCATTCCGATGCCGCTTCCGATTTGACCTTTCATAAAAAGGTGGACGGCATAGGCCAAGCTTGCAGCGGCCAGAGGAATTTTTATGAATCGAGTGTCCATGGGACGTGGTATTTTTGTGGGCAAATTTACCGCATCAAATGGATTGGATAACATTGGAAACTGTAGAAGATTGGAACGAGGCGTTCAAGAATTCGGATGAAAGCCCCATCGTCGTCTTCAAACACAGCACACGTTGTAGTATCAGTCGTATGGCTTTAAAACTGACGGAACAACGCTGGGATTTACCTGACAACGTTCGGCCTCTGCTCTTAGATTTACTCAGCCATCGGGAGGTCAGTCAGGCCATTGCATCCGACTTGAGCATCGAACATCAGTCTCCTCAATTGATTTTTGTCTCCAAGGGTAAAGCGCTGCATCACGCCAATCACTCGGCCATCGACCCAGTTGAATTGAAACCGTATCTTTAACCCATGGAGGAGATTGTCAAACTTCGTGTGATCCTGGACGTGGAACAGGATATATTCCGGGACATTGAAATTGAAATGGATGCACCGCTGATGCACTTGCATTTGGCCACTTTGGATGCATTCAATTGGAACGATGCGCACGAGATGGCCTCCTTCTACAGAAGCAATGATGCGTGGGACAAAGGAGACGAATTTCCTTTGATGGCCATGTCTCCTGAATTGCCTTCGATGGAATCTGCAAAAGTCCGGGACATTGTTCCTTCTCAAAATTCCCGAGGGCTCTATGTTTACGATTACCTCCGTATGTGGTGTTTTTACCTTGAACCCATTTCCATTGGGCCTGCTGAAAAACAAACGGAATATCCGCGGTTGATGTTGGAGTTTGGAGAGACGCCGCATCCAATGAGCCGAGAGCCTGAAGGATTGGATGACGCAGAATTGTTTTCTGACGTTTTTGGAGAAGAGGCCAAGTCGGGCGACAAGGCCACCAGCACGGGCGACCCTGAGCTCGATGCCTACCTCGCTGATGACGGAGAGGAGGACCCTTCAAACGGCATGGAGAACATCGACGACTACGACGATATTTTTTAATGGCTGATTCGCCGCTCGAACACCTCACCTCCGTAGCCGCTCCAATTCAGCCGAATGAGCGGCCATTGCTCATCGTATTGGTCGGACCTACCGCGGTGGGAAAAACTCGCTGGGCGATCGAGATAGCTCGGGCACTGAATACCGAAATCGTCAATGCAGACTCGCGCCAAATTTATCGGCGAATGCCGATTGGCACCGCGACTCCCACGGCCGAAGAACGCGCAGAAATAACCCATCACTTTGTGGACTTTGTTGAGCCTGACTCAGCTTACAGTGCTGGCCAATTCGAAAAGGAAGCATCGGCCTGGCTCGACCATTGGTTCCAGCACCACCGCACCGCGGTTCTTGCTGGCGGGAGTGGATTGTACGTCAAAGCCTTAATCGAGGGACTCGATGACATTCCTACGGATCCGTCCGTTCGTTCACAGTTAAATGAGCGATTTGAATTGTACGGTCTTGGACCGCTCGTCGATGAATTGGCCCAGCGTGACCCCGTTCATTTGGAGAAGATGGATGCGCAAAATCCGCAGCGCGTCATCCGAGCACTGGAAGTGTGCATTATTTCAGGCAGGCCTTTCTCAAGTTTTCACAACCAAGTCCCTCAGGAGCGACCCTACGACATCTGGATTGGGGGGCTTCAAATGGACCGTGAATCTCTGCACTCACGCATCAACCTGCGGGTAGAAAACATGATCAAAGCAGGACTCGAAGAGGAGGTTCGCGCCCTTCAGCATCTGAGGGATACCAATGCGCTGCGTACGGTAGGATTTCGAGAGTGGCCGCCCTATTTCAACAACGAATGTTCTTTGTCCGCTGTTCAGGATGAAATCCAAATGCGCACCCGGCAATTCGCTAAGCGCCAAATGACGTGGTTTCAAAAAACGAATGGAATACAATGGTTCGATGCATCGGACGGAGAGAACATTGCTGAGGCTTTGCGCGTTGAATGTGGGAAACGTCGCTGGCATTTCGCTCAGCCATTGGTCCATTCGGGATCCCAGTAAGATGAGTAATTCCTCGAAACAAATGCACCCAAAGGATGCTGCACAACGCGCGCGGCATGCAGGATTTATGCCACATTTCGACGAACAAACCGCACAAGATTTGGAGTTCGATGTCGTCAAAGTTCTGCTCCTGAATCACTGTCACAATCCGACGACCATTCAACGTGCAGAATCACTGCATCCGAGCATCCGACCCAAGCAATGGCGTCAAGCGCTCGAGCGAACCAAAGAATTCTTAGATATCCGGCGTGAAGGGAAAACGTTCCCAGCAGTCGGGTGCGAGGAGATTGCCGCTGACAATGACCGACTCGCCATACGTGATGCTGTTCTCGATGAAACAGGGTTTGCTCGCATTCGAACGGCGACTTTGACGGTCAATGAGGTGATTGACTCGCTACAAGGAGAGGATGAGTCGTTCCCGAACCTTTGTCAACTCATTGCCGACGCTTCGTCCAACTTAGAATTGCCTCAAGCCATCGATGGCGTGTTTGACGCCAAAGGACAAGTGCGCAGCAACGCATCGCCGAAGTTGATTCAAATCCGCGAGGAAGGCATACGATTGCGCCGAACCCTCAACCGTCAATTCGTGAAGGAACTCAAACGCAATCAAGAACGAGGTTGGCTGGC
Source organism: Flavobacteriales bacterium UBA979 (assembly GCA_002292325.1). GTDB lineage: Bacteria > Bacteroidota > Bacteroidia > Flavobacteriales_D > Sanyastnellaceae > UA16. The sequence continues at coordinate 22,662 of DBBR01000077.1, forward strand.
TGATACCAAGGAGGGGTTCATCAATAACCGCCGCGTGCTGGCCGTTAACAGCACCCACAAACGCAAGATATCAGGCACTGCTCTAGGGCAATCTAAAAATGCTTCCATCACCTTCATTGAACCAGCCTCGACCGTTTCATTGAATTTTGAGTTGGAAATGCTACAGGATGATGAGCGAAAAGAAATTCATCGCATTCTGCGAGCGTTAACCAAACAGATCAGGCATTTTTTACCGCAGCTCAAAATCACCCATCAAATCCTCGTTGAGCTCGACTGGCTGAGGGCCAAAAGCCAACTAGCAAGCGAAATGAACGCCGATTTACCCGGACTTCGAAACGCTCCCAACTTCCACCTCATTCAAGCCTACCATCCGTTGCTAGCGATGCAGAATACAGCCAAAGGGCTGACCACTGAGCCTCAAACGGTATCCCTGAATTCCAAGGCGCGCATCTTGGTCATTTCAGGGCCCAACGCCGGTGGAAAATCCATTACACTGAAGACGGTTGGACTATTGCAGGTGATGCTTCAGAGTGGACTGCTGGTGCCTGCTCATCCGAACAGCGAAATGGGTTGTTTCAATTCAATCCTAACCGACATCGGAGACAACCAAAGCATCGAGAATCAATTGAGCACATACAGCTACCGATTGAACAGAATGAAGCGGTTCTTGGACGTCGCGGACGCAAAATCTCTTTTGCTCTTAGATGAATTTGGTACGGGTTCAGACCCCGAATTGGGTGGTGCTCTGGCCGAAGTTTTCTTCGAAGAGCTCTACAAACGGAAAGTGTTTGGGGTGATCACGACGCATTACGCGAACATCAAAACCCGAGCGGCACAGTTACCGGAAGCCATCAATGGGAGCATGCGGTTCGACCAGGAGTCCCTTCAACCGCTATTCAAATTGGACGTCGGTCCTCCTGGAAGCTCTTTCACCTTCGAGGTGGCCCACATCAATGGAATTGCCCCTGAATTAATCGAACGCGCCAAAGGCAAGCTGGATGGCAAGAAAGTCAAGCTAGACGCATTGATTTCAGAATTGCAAAAGGAAAAGAACACGTTAGCGCGTGTGACCGATCGGCATTTAAAGAAAGAGCTGGAACTTGAACGTTCCAAGGCAGAAATGGCCCAACGCGAACAGCACATCAACGAGCGTGCAGTGCATCAGCAATCACTAACCGAAGAGAACAATGACGCATTGCATCGAGGTCGCAAGCTTCAGCAGTTCATCGATCGCTTTGATCCCGGGAGCAAAAACAAACCCTTGCTTCAGGACGTGCAGAAATATCTAGCTGTCGAGAGGACAAAGTATTTGGAGGCCGGTGCAGCAAAAAGAGCAAAACAAAAGGCGCAAGAAGCCCGTGCTGCAAAACGCCGACCCAAGCATTTCACAGAGCGCATCAAGGTCGGTTCGACCGTGCGTCTCAGAAATGGAGGCAAAGAACGCGGTGAGGTTTTAAAAGTCCACGGGAACAGTGCGACTGTCCTTTTTGGAGCCTTCAAAACCAAGATTGAATTGGAAAAACTATCGTGGGTTGCGAACTGAGGAACTGCGCTGTTACTCAATAATCAACTTTCGTGTAGCCATTGCCCCTCCTTCCGTTTCTAAGGTGATGAAATAGGCTCCGGACGACAAGCTGCTCACATCGGCCGTAGGTACGGTCATCTGTTGTACATCACAGGAAAGTACTGGACGTCCCATTTGATCGTAAATGCGCATGTGCGCAGCTTGGATTTCACCTGACCAGTCAATGTAAATCGTATTCCGAGCGGGATTTGGGCACACCGCCCAAGGGTTCGAGAGCAGCCATTCCTCCTCGATTTCCACAACACCGCACAAGCTCTGTTCAGCGCATGGAACCTCGAGTTCTGTCACATAGCTCCCATCCAGAATTTCTTGGCCTGTCGCAATTGGATCCAAAAAGTTGAAGAGTTTCTCATCCTCCGAAATGGGATTGTTTCCATCCCAATGGTAACTCATCTTGCCATAGTAATCAGGAGCATTCGGGTTATCGCAAAAAGAAGCGCCGCCCGTAAGGGTTCCAACAATCCGCTGGTCTTCGTCAAACAAAGCCGATCCCGAGGAGCCTCCCTCTGTGACTCCATGATTGGTCTCCGTCTCCTGCCAATACACACGCCAATGCGCTCCAGGGTGGTATACACTACTATTGGTAGCCGTTGTTGTGTAAGTAGATATCTTTTTTCGGTCGCCTGATGGATGGTGAATTCCAACACCTTCTGTTGGACTCAAGCCTGTAACATCCCATCCCGCATAAAAGGGTGTCCAGGAGGCAAATACCGGATCCTCAACCTCAACCAATAGAAAGTCAGACCCGTTGATGTTATTTCCGACCATGTCGTCCGAACTGGTCAAAAAATACACACCCGTTCGAACATGCGAGTTGAAGCTCGATGTGCCATCACAATCAAAGTACTCATAGTTGAATCGAACTTTAAGCAGTGCCCACTCCGACTCGGACATGTCATCTGCACAGTGGAAGGAACTTAAGAGCAGTTGCCGGCAATCCATTGCTGTATTGTTCACCATCGTCCCTGAGCACAGATAAATTCCGCCGCCCATGGAAATTCTCAACCGAACAGAAGCATCGCGCTGGCACTGCCAATCATCTCCTTCCGGGCACATAACATCCACTTGACACGGATCGGACCCTCGGTTGTTTTCGGACAGCAGATCGTATTCGCCATCCAACCAGAGGTAGCGGAAAAAATAACCTACACCGTTAATTCTCAATGCAGGAGATCCAGTCGCATTCATCGGTTGCGTGTATTGAATGACCACTTCTTCCCCCGGAATTTCTCCGCTCACCCACAATCCATGATCATTGTTCTCTTGATAATCCACCGGACCTTCGACGTAAGGTGCCGCAAAACGTCCTGCCTCTGAAGAAAAGGTCAACGTGCTTCCTACCGGCAAATGAAATTGATCAAAGTAGACACACAAAGCCGGGGCATCTTCTACGCGAAGGCGCAAGGTCCATTGCTCGCTTTGAGGCGTAAGCGAGTGCGTAGCCCACTCGAAAAAGTCCCAGTCCGCTGCGAGAATTTCTCCTTGCATTGTCTTGCCGGTGTGCTCCTCGTGCCAAAATGCTCTGGCCCATAATTGTTCCATCGAAGGAGGTGCCAATTCGACCACTTGGGTTTCGAGTCCTCGCCCATCTTGACCTTGTACTCCCAAGCATATGATTGCCATGGACATTGCGAGTCCAAATCGTGTTTTCCAGCTCATATCCCAATAATTTCTTGCAGTTCAATCCGAAATTTACGCTGTTTCTCCCAAATGGATTGGTGAAAATTGGGGAACTTCATTTCCGGCTGTTCAAATCCATTCGGTACCTTGAAGGCTCATTTGAAAGGAAGATGATCGAAACACGAATATTGGGGACCGCGTGCATGCTAATCGCTTTTATGGCGAGCCCTGCCTTAAGTCAACAGAGCGAGATCGAGGCTCAAGAATTTGAAGTCCAAGGACAAAAATTCAATACACTTTTGTATTACATGGACCAACTGTACGTGGAAGACACGGATATGGAGTCCCTCGTGGAAACGGCAATTGTCAATATGTTGGAAGAGATGGATCCCCATTCGGTTTACATCCCAGCGGAGGAACTGCAGGCCGCGGATGAACCACTCAATGGAAATTTCGAGGGAGTGGGCATACAGTTCAACATTTTTCGCGACACGATCATGGTTGTTTCGCCCATTTCTGGAGGACCATCCGAGAAGTTAGGCATCATGTCCGGTGACCGAATCGTCACGGTAGATGGTGAAACCGTTGCTGGCACGGGTGTCACCAACAAAGATGTTCAACGGCTCCTCAAAGGTCCAAAAGGAACCAAAGTGGTCGTGGGAATTAAGCGTGGGAACGAGCCTGAATTATTGGAATTTGAAATCATCCGAGATAAAATCCCCATATTTTCGATCGATGCGTCCTTTATGGTGGCGCCCGGAATTGGTTACATCAAAGTCAATCGATTCTCTCGTTCTACCATGAGTGAAATGTATGGTGCCTTCGCACAGCTCCAGAGAGAAGGCATGACAGACCTCGTGCTTGACTTGCAAGGCAATGGCGGCGGAATGCTGCGTACTGCGATTCAAATGGCCGACGAATTCCTCTCGGGAGACAAGCTCATCGTTTATACAGAAGGCCGTCAGTTCTCTCGTGATGACACATTCGCTCGCATTCCTGGGCGATTTGAAAAAGGACGGCTTATCGTTTTGATCGACCAAGGCAGCGCCTCTGCCTCAGAAATCGTATCGGGAGCGATACAAGACTGGGACCGTGGGTTGATCGTTGGAAGGCGCAGTTTTGGGAAAGGACTTGTTCAGCGACCTGTTAACTTACCGGATGGAAGTGCTGTGCGCTTGACTGTACAGAAATACTACACCCCTTCCGGTCGTTGCATTCAAAAACCATATGATGATGGAGTGGATGCCTACCGAAAAGAAAAATTTGAGCGGTATGAATCCGGAGAATTATTGAGCCTGGATAGTCTTGAATTACCCGACAGCCTCAAATTTGCGACCCGCATTCAATCACGAACGGTATATGGTGGCGGTGGGATTTTGCCTGATGTTTTTGTTCCACTCGACACCACTGAGAATTCGGCGTATTTCAGCAAAATTTTGCGCAAAGGATTGGACAGTCGCTTTGCACTCAATCTTGTCGATAGCTTACGAGATGATCTCGTTTCTGCCTACCCAGACGAAGACACGTTCATCGCTCAATTTGAGTTGGACGCTGCACTTCTCAAAGAGTTTCAGGAATTTACCACAGCTGAAGGTGTGGAATTTAACCCAACTGATTGGGAAACTTCACAAAAAGCCATAGCCCTGCGACTGAAGGCTATGATTGGACGAAACTTACTCGAACCGAGCACCTTTTATCGCGTCATCTCAGGCCTCAATGAATCCTTGCAACGAGCAGTTGAGGTATTGCAAGACGGTACGTTCGAACGCTCCAACTTAGCGCACGATACGTTTTGACACGAGGGCATTTCAATCGTAATTTTGAACCAACAACACTTCTAGATATGAATATGAAATTTTTGATCGTCCCCCTCTTGGCCCTCTTGGCCATTGGCTGCAACACGGAGAAAAGCAACGAAACAGCCGCATCTCGACCTGCCAATGATGCACAAGACTCGCGTGAACTTCCCGTCAATACAAGCCCTGGCCAAAAGGATGATTTTGATCCTGCACGCACCACAACTGCAGCACCTGCGGGCCCAACAACCACTATTGCCTTCCTCAGCTACGAGCACGATTTTGGCACTTTGACGCAAGGCGAATCGGCGACCCACATGTTTGAATTTACCAACATAGGTGACGAGCCGCTGATCATTGACAATTGCAAGGGATCCTGCGGATGTACCGTTCCTAAATGTCCGAAAGAACCCATACAGCCCGGAGGGAAGGGACAGATCGAAGTGAAGTTCAATTCGAAAGGAAAGAAGAATCAGCAAACGAAGAAAGTGACCATTAACGGGAACACCGATCCCGCTCAAACGTTTTTGACCATTACGGCATTTGTCGAAGTGGAGCCTGGCGCTTGATGATGCGAATCAGACCGTTTTATTTAAAAGAAACCCTGCTTTTTAGCGGGGTTTTTTGTTGGGCAATTTTGGCCATTCCATTCCAAGCTCTGGCTCAGCTGAATCCATCAAGTTCCCCGCACGACGGAGAGCGTTTGGACTACCTGATCACTTATGAGTGGGGTCCCTTCTACTTGTCCGTGGGTGATGCCTCGTTTACGACGGTCCAATTGCAATATGGAGAAATTACAATGTGGAGTTTTGAAGGCTGGGGTGCCTCCAAAAACCATTGGAATTGGTTTTATCCCGTTCAAAGCATCTACTCGAGTGTCGCAGAGAGTGATTTCAATCCACGTCATTTTCAACGCAAAGGAAGAGAGGGATCTCACCGGTATGACCGGTGGTATGATTTAAGTAACACGGCGCAAGTTTCTTGGACAAGTCAGGATATGGAATTGCAAAGCGGGAGCATGCTCCTGCAAAACGACACCCGTGTTTTGGACCTGATGACTGCCGTTCATTGGTGCCGACACTTGCCGTGGGAATCGTATGCTCCTGGTGATACGGTATCTATGAATTTGATCCTCGATGGATCCATTCACACCACTTCAATTGCGTTTGAGGGACCGACGGATTGGACCGATCCCGAAACCCTCATTGTGCATCGCTGTTGGGCATTCCAACCCAAGCTCATCGATGGAACAGTATTTAAAGAGGGCGATCATATGCGCGTACTGGTCTCAGCCGATGAACAGCGGCTCCCATTGTTCATCGAAACAGAGCTTGTCATCGGTGCTGCAAAAATCTACCTCTTGCGCAATCAACTGCTCTCTCCTGATGTGATGAAAAGCTTTCGAGATTCAACGGAACAGAGACGAAATACGTTTATGTCTCAGTAGGTATTACTGAATCAAGCGGTAACCAAAGGAACGGGGGATCAACTATTCAACTGGCTGAATCCACCGACGTTATAAACCTTATTGAAACCCGCTTTTTTCAAAAAACTTGCCGAAGCGGCGCTTCTTCCGCCCGACCGGCAATAACAATAAACGGGCAATTGTTTATCCCACGACTGACTCTTACTCTGGATTTCACCTTTCAACCAATCCGCTTGCACAGCATTGGGGTACATTCCGCTGGCGCATTCATCAGCAGATCGGCAATCCACCACAATCCCGCCTTCTTTTTCCAAGGCCTCCCGAAATTCGTTCGGTGTCAAATCAACTTTTGGTCCAAAAAACATCTTCGTGATTTTTTAATTCTTTAAAATCTCGATTGATCCGTGACCCAATATCACTAAACCTTCTCGTTCCATTTTCTTGAGAATTCGGCTCACGGCCTCCCTGCTCACATTTAGATCGCTTGCAATGTCAGCGTGTGACTTCTTAATTCTGGACGCGTCTTTTATGTCGCCAAGAGACGATCTGTAATCTTCAAAATAATTACTCAGGCGCTCCTCGAGCGAATTGAAGGCAAATTGATCAAACATATCCAATGACTCAAGCCATTGCTCATGAACCACACCCATAACATACGTGCTCCAAGCTTCATTGGTTCGGATAAAGCTCATGAATAGGGATGTCGGGATTGCGAGCAGATCAGCATCCTCCTCAACCGTTGCCGTAATCGTTGCTGATTTCTGCAGCAAAGCAGAGATCATACTTAGTCCGCATCCACACGCTCCATTCAACCGATACATCAGATATCGTCGGCCAGATAATGCGGTGCGGTGCAAAGCAACCTGTCCTTTCAACAAAAACAAAACGTGATCAAAATGCTCACCGGGTTTCAAAAGCACAGAACTCTTTTTAAAACTCATCCTCTCGGAGGATCCGAGCAATTGCAATTCCATTTCAGATGACAAGAAAGGCAAGAGTCTGGTAGGTTCAAAGGCTTCCATTTTCATTTAATTGGATGGTAAAATTACGCACTATTTGCCCCTAAAAATCCGTAAAAGCTATAAATGACGCCTTTGTAATGCGGGTCACACTTCACGAACTCAGGTTAAATCAACTTTTTGAAATCTTGATACTCCGTGGATTGTAGGCTTAATTTGCATCCATGCCCCTTTCCCGTAAACCAGTTGGGTTTGCTCCCCCCCCCATCGATGAAGATACCATCATCGCGGTTGAACGCGTTTTGCGCTCAGGTTGGATTACCTCCGGTCCGGAATTGGCTGCTTTTGAAGCAGAAATATCTGACTTTATCAAAGTCCCCATGGCCAGTTGCTTCTCCAGTTGGACGAGCGCTTGTGAATTGGCACTTCGCTGGTTTGGAGTTGGGCCGGGTGATGAGGTCATAATTCCCGCAATGACATATGCGGCAACCGCCAACATCGTGCTGCATTGTGGAGCAATACCGGTCATGGTAGACGTCACACTCGATGATCGAGTCGCTTCCCTGGAAGCCCTACAATCAGCGCTTACGGCAAACACGAAAGTGGTCATGCCCGTTGATTTGGGGGGATGGCCCGTTGACTATCAAGGCATCTGTGAATGGCTCTGCAGCGAGCATGTAAAGAGAATTTTTCAGCCGGCTTCACAAAATCAGCGCGCACTTGCTCGTCCGCTTTTTTTAGCGGATGCAGCTCACTCTTTTGGGGCCGTATACCGGGGAAGGCGCGTTGGAAACCATGCAGACATAACAGGGTTCAGTTTCCATGCGGTCAAAAATCTTACGACCGCAGAAGGCGGTGCCCTCGCGTTTAACTTGCCTGCCCAGTTTGACTTGACCGAATTGCAGAGATGGTTCAAGTCCATGTCCCTTCATGGACAGTCGCGCAATGCACTCGAAAAAACGACTTCAGGACGCTGGCAATATGACGTGGCCGACGCTGGGTTTAAATGCAACATGACGGACATTCAAGCAGCAATGGGTCGTGTACAATTGCGCAAGTACCCCACGCAATTAGAGCGACGACGACACGTGGCAATGCTCTATGATGCAGGGTTTAAAGGACACGAATGGTACGCAGCACCTCCATTGGAGAGCCCTGAACGCACCAGCTCGTTCCACTTGTTTCAACTCCGAATTACCGGTTTCCAATCCAAACAACGCGATGCGGTCATGTTTGCATTGAAAGAACGAGGAATCGCGACCAACGTTCATTTCATCCCATTGCCTCTATTGAGTTTACACAAGAACCGGGGTGAAAGCATGGATCCGTATCCCAACACCGCCCGACTGTTCAATGAATCCCTAAGCTTACCCATTCACTTGCAATTAAGCGACGATGACGTGCATTGGATCATTTCAGAGGTCATACTCGCCATCGAAGCTGAATTGTAATCAATGAAACGAGCCTTTGATATTTTTTTCAGTGCGCTGGCGCTGTTGCTGTTGAGTCCATGGCTCGGTGCGATTGCCATTTGGGTCATGTCAGACAGCCGAGGAGGTGCATTCTATGGACAAACCAGGGTTGGCAAGCATGGTCGACTCTTTCGTCTCTTCAAGTTCCGGTCCATGACTGCGGATGATGAGGGTCCTGAGGTCACACTCGGAAACCGAGATCGTCGAATCACGAAAGTTGGTCGTGTGCTTCGTCGTTATAAACTCGATGAATTGCCACAGCTTTGGAATGTAATGATTGGCGACATGAGCATTGTAGGGCCGAGACCAGAAGTACCGAAATACATTGAACTCTACACCGCTGAGATGCTTCGAGCACTTGATGTTCGACCTGGTCTGACAGACCCGGGAAGTCTTGCTGGATTTGATGAGGGAGAGGAGCTTGCCGACGCCGCGGACCCCGAGACACACTACTTAGAAATCATTATGCCTCGCAAAGTCGCCTTGCAAGTGGCATACCTCGAAAACGCTACTTTCTTAACCGACATTGGGCTGATCGCCCGAACGTTCCTCCGCATTTTCAAAGGATGACAGCAAAGGGGCAAAGACCTCCATGAGTCGCTCAGCTTGTTGCTGCTCCCCCGATTCACGCATTGCGAAACCGACATTTCGTACAAGCCGTTGCACCACCTCCATGGTATGCGCTGGGCGCCATTGCCGTCCTGAATCCGAAGCATCGATGTGGCTCAAAAACTCCGAGACATCATCTGGTCCAATGACTGATCCTTGGCTAAAAGGATTTATGTAAAACAAGATTCCCGCTTGCCCTTTCGTAGCCCCTTCATTTCCGACAAACGATTTATCGCAGTAGGCCAAAATGAAATGACTCGGCAGATTGATTCCGCGGATGGGCAAACCCAATGCTTGAGCGATTGCTAAGTAGAGCATCCCCATGCCAATTGGATTGCCCTTCTTATCCTTCAACACACCAGATGGCAGGGCTTCCATTGGGAGATGAGGCAATCTTCTCTCACCTTCAAATTGATGAACGCTGAAGAAGATGTGGTTCAAAATACGCACTTGTTCAAGTGCGGTCAATTCCTCGTTCAACTCCAACCACACCTCTTTTCTCAATGATTCAAAGGCAAAATTCGAATCCGCTAAGCCCCAAGCGGGGTCAATGGACCGATGCACCAATTGGACGCCCTCCCACAGATCCTCCCCCCCTGATTCCATCCACAGCGCAAGTTCTTCGCGGATATCCGATTGCTGCAAGCCCTGCTGCAGCCTAGACAGACGTCCTTGAAAAAGTGCGCACTCAGGTCCGGTATTCACCGCATCAGTGACATAAGGAAGGACATCCTTACCCTTGGAAAGAAGCCGGTCTCTGACGTGGTGATATATCCCTTCATCGGGATCATCCATTAAGGCCAACAAAGCATGAATTTCGGAAATACTCATCTCAGGTTATCTAATTCCAGACAGGAAGCTGTGTGGTTTCCAAATCTAAAAATCCAAGACCGCTGATAAATCATCTTAAAAATCACTTTTCCAACTTGCTCTGTTGAATGCATCGACTGCATTCCCCTTATCTTTCGTCCATGCGCCGTGCCCATTCCATGCTCCAGCCTCGCTGGAATCCGGCTGTTTTGGATAAGAATCGCCTCTTTTATGCGCTTTGGACCACGGGGCTTTTTTTGGTGCTCATTTGGGGAGTTTACGGAATAAATGAAGTTTATGCCTTGGGTTGGAGAAGTTGGGGAAATCATCCGAGGGAATGGGATCATGTTTGGGGCGTCTTCACATATCCCTTTTTACACGGAGACATGGATCACCTCTGGAACAATACAGCCACTTTTTTCACGCTCAACTCACTTCTCTTTTACTTCTACCGTTCCATTGCCCTTCGAATATGGACCGCGCTGTTCTTGATTTCTGGTATTGGACTTTGGGTATTTGCACAAGGGGGAAATCACATTGGAGCCAGTGGAGTCAATTATGGTCTCGCAGCTTTCCTCTTCTCCTCCGGCGTCTTTCGGAAATCTCAACTCCTTCTTCGCGTGAGCTTGGTGGTAGCATTTTTATACGGCGGCATGGTTTGGTGGATGCTGCCGATTGATGAACACATATCGTGGGAGGGTCATATAGCTGGAGCCGCAACGGGAGTACTCTTGGCTTGGTTCGCTCGAAACAAAGGTCCATTACCGGATTTAAGCCTACCAGAACCCGAGCCCAACGAACCGTTGCCAGAATGGTGGGCCGCAGCGCACCCCAATCACCCTGATGTCATTGAACAACGTGCGGGTGAAGCGTCGACTCACGCCACGGACGATGGACCCACCTCGGTCGCTTACACTCTACTTCCAAAATCGAGAAAAACCGACCGTTCTTCCGATCGCCCCCTCAAATAAGCCATGGCCGCTAGTTTCCGTCAATTCGAGCCGCTCAGGCATTGAGCATGACCGGCATAACAAGCATCAAGACGTCCTCCCCTTGATCTTCTGCTTCTGTCGGCTTGATGATGCCAGCGCGATTGGGTGCAGACATTTCCAAAGACACCTCTGCACTGGATAGGTTGTTCAACATGTCCATCAAGAAGCGACTGTTGAACCCAATTTCCATGTCCTCTCCTGTATAGCTGCAATTCAATCGTTCGTTCGCTTCGTTCGCAAAATCCAAATCTTCTGCACTGACTACCAACTCGCTACCTGCCAATTTGAGACGAACTTGATGCGTCGTTTTGTTGGCGAAAATGGAAACACGACGGATTGCCTGCAAAAAGTCCTGGCGATTGATCACCATGCGGTTTGGGTTTTCCTTCGGGATAACGGCTTCGTAGTTGGGATATTTCCCCTCAATCAAACGGCAAATAATCGTGACTTCATCAAATTCAAATCGCGCATTGGAATCCGTGTAGGACATTGTCACCTTTTCGGCATGCGATGCCGCATTTTTCAATAAGTTAAGCGGCTTCTTGGGTACAATGAATTGTGCATTCGAAGAAGCTTGAACATCCGTTCGGGCATACCGCACCAATCGGTGTGCGTCAGTTGCAACAAAGCGAACGCTTTCTGAATAGAACTCGAAGTAAATGCCTGACATCACCGGTCTCAGATCGTCATTTCCTGCGGCAAATAACGTCCGGTTGATTGCGCTAATTAAAGCATTGGCTTCGATGCCCATGGTCGCTGCATCATCCAGCTCAGGAGATTTGGGAAACTCATCTCCGTTCGCCCCCGTCAATTTGTACTTGCCCGCATCACTGATCAGCTCGATGGCGAAGGTGGCAGGGTCTACCTTGAAAGTCAATGGAATGTCCGGAAATGCCTTCAGGATATCCAACAGCATCTTCGCCGGGACAGCGATGGAGCCAGAATCTTGTGTCTTTACCTCCAGCTTCGTGGTCATGGTGGTCTCGAGATCACTCGCCGAGATCACTGCCTCTCCAGGCCCTAACTCGAATAAAAAGTTATCCAAAATAGGCAAGGTGTTGCTGCTATTCAATACCCCACTGAGCGAGGATAGATGACGGAGCAGCTGGCTGCTTGAAACGATAAAATGCATAATTACAATTTGGTTCTTCAAATATGCTCCAACATCCTGCTCTATGGGATTTTTCTTGCGGTTTTTCCTTGACTACTTTTCCACATCAAATCAACCGATTGCATGAAGTTTTTCACCGAAAAAGATTTACATTCGGAGGATGAAAAATGTACTCACTTCATTCAGCTTGGCTGTTTTCACCCTCGGATTGAGCATCACGTCTGTTGCACAATCTGAAATCCAATCGGATTACCTCGATGTGCATCTCACTCAAAGCACGACTCGAACGGAATTGGCTCAGTTACAAAAAGACTTCAGCGAGGTCGGCATTGGATTCCGGTATGACCTCATCGACTGGGCGGACGAAAACCTGCAGTCCATTCGCTTTGCAATCATTCTTCCTGATGGAAGCATGCGCCGTCACATAAGCGAATCCATGGATGCAGAAACCGACATTTGGATTCGCCTTGAAGGCAGTGGTTCAGAACGCATTTTCTGCGCAGGCGGCTCGTGTGAGGATTGATTTCACCCTTCAGCTCACCGCTGGAAATGAACGAAAACTGAAAAAAGCATGGCCTCGGCTGTGCTTTTTTGGTTTCATCTCATTGGGTCTCATTGGGGCTCATTGGTTGCACATTCACTGAAAAACCTACGCATCAATCCTGAGAAACCTTTTCGATTGCTGCTATCACGCTTCTAACATCGATGCCTTGACCGCAGTCAAAGTGACTTTTGGGACATTTAACGTGACCGTGCAAACCACACGGCTTGCAATCGAGCGAATGAAGAGTTTCCACGACAGCGCGTTTGAGAGAAAGTGGGCCAAATCCGTAATCTGGAGTGGTCGAGCAAAATACCGCAACTGTGGGAGCATTGACCGCACTTGCGAGGTGCATAGGACCGCTGTCATTGGTCAGCACCCACTGAGCCGCTTGCATCATACCAGCAGAATCCAATAAGCTTTGAGACGACCTGACGACCACTCCCGAGTGAGCGGTTGCACGTTGGATTCGATCCAGTAAGGGAGCATCGCCTGGACCGCCTACCAAATAGATCTTTTGAACTTCCTCCATTAGGGCATCACACGTGGCCACCCATTTGGGCTCAGGCCATTGCTTCGTTCCCCACTGACTCGCGGGAGCCATCACTCCAAACTTACCTGAATCAGGTTCCACAAAGCGATGGGGATCAGGATAAAGCCGGGGGGAGGAAGCAACGGGTGATTCCAACCATGGATCCATCAACCGGTGGTTCCGCTGCACTTCGTGGGTTCCTTTTTTGAACTCATGTCGCGTCGTATGGGTAAAACCACTCCGCATAGGATGCTCATCAAAACCGGATCGAATTGGCGCTTCTGTCAAACGCGCCAAGACACCCGAAGACGCATGCCGGTGTGGCGTAAACACGGCATCAAAACGTTCTTGACGGAGCCCGATGCCCAAACGAAACAATCGCACGTAGCGCACCAACACCCCACCCCGTTTATCCCAGGTCCACACGCGGTGGATGAACGGATGATTTTGGAACAACACCTCATTGCCCGCTCGAACGCAAACGTGAATCTCATCTTCAGGGAATGACGTGTGCCAGGCTTCCCACATCGCTGACGCCAAAATGGCATCGCCGATAAAAGCTGTTTGAATGAACAAAATTTTACGCACGCCTTGCATGGCGCGAAGATAGGGGGTACGGACGTCGCGATGTACCTTGCACCATGGCTCGATGGATTGGAATTGATTTTGGAATTGTGCGAACTGGAATTGCCTTCACGGATGATACAGAACGACTCGCCTTTCCGTTCGCTACGGTGCCGACTGCTGAATTAATGATTGCATTGGAACGTTTGATCAACGAATCACCGTGCCGTGGATTGGTCTTGGGCATTCCCAATGCTTGGGGCCTTGCACTGGGTAAAGCACGTACCCACAGCACCGAACCCATACTTGCCTTTCAAGCGAAACTTAAACAACGTTGGCCTGCCTTGCCCATTGAGCTTATGGATGAAACCAATACGAGCGAGGAGGCGCTTCAAGCATCCATCGCTGGGGGAATGAAAAAGTCAAAGCGTTCGAAAAAAGGTGCCCTCGACAACGTGGCTGCTGCGATTATTTTACAGCGTTTTTTGGACAAGCGAAATGCCCTGTAACTCCGAGACTTTCATTCGACTTACCCTTTCTTGAACACTTCAATTTCAGCGTTCTCCCGAACCAAATCACTGAACGTACCTTGATATCGCGTAGCGCGTACGATATGATTGTCAATCCAATGATAATTTCCTCCTCGCGGCTTGCCCATGAGTAAACCGTGGTACAGGAATCCATGCTTATCCAACCACGCCTCTGTCACCGAACGGTGATTTTCAGTCCGGGATGTAAAAAAAGTAATGAGATGACCTTCCTCATACCACTTATTCAATGTCTCAAGCGCATCAGAAAACGGCTCACACGTCGCCATGCGTTCGGGCTCTTCATTCGGAACATCCTCTGTAACCGTTCCATCAATGTCGATGAGGTAGTTCTTGACATCCGAAGGCAACTGCGGTGATGCAGTCATTCCTTGCGCGTCTTTAACGGCTTCAAGTTGGACACGGTCGTCTCCCGGACGTCCTTTGGGTTGAGATGATTCAGTCATTTCGTCAAAGTTAGTCGTCACCAATGAGTTAGGCAATCTTCAACGATGCGAACTGAAGACCAGAAAACAGGACTCCTCTGCGTTTTCAAGCAACTTAAACCATTCAACCTTCAACTCGGCCCATCCGCCCAATGATTTAGCCGCAACCAATGCGCTCAACCATCTTTCCTGTGGCTTCCCGTTGGAGGTGAGCCACGTATCAAAAACCTCTTCAACCTGGGCACATTCCTCACTGTGCTGCTGCCGCCACAGTTTCCTCCATTTCTTGCGGACTTGTTGAAGCTCTTTTTCCATGCGAGACAAGGCCGCACGGGTGGTTGGAACTGCATCGCCCGGGATTCCTTCAGCGTATGCCAAAAGCGCATTGGACCAGGCATCAAATGGGCCAGCGATCTCTCCCAATTGATCCAATTCAAAATCCACCCAACGCGTTCGCGCAACTTCTCCGGTCCACCATCCTTGAATCGGATTCCATTGGGTCCATCTCACCACCTGACGGGCACGATCATTTAACACCACTGCACCATCCCGAAGCAACAAGGCCGGTTGAGGAATACGATGATGTTGAAAGCACTTTCCCAAGGACATCCAGTAGGCTACTTCTGAGGGACCGCCTACAAAAGCAGCACTTTGCAAAAGCCATTCCTGATAAAGCGGGCGCAATGCCGCATTCGGACTGTTCTGCTCCGGCCGAAGGTCCCTCCAAGCATCCATTTTAAGCCCTTCATTTTGACCTTTCGAGACCCATCGATCAGCTCGGATTCGCGCACCTTCGTCTTCCAGAATGAACAGGTTGTTTTCCCTCGGTTGCAAGGGTGGATTGCCCCAGCGTTCAGAATATTCAGCATTGGCTTCCTTCAAAGTGTCCCCAATTCCTGCCTTCTCCCACTCCGAATCCCAAAGGAATTGCGCCATTTCTTTGAGCTGAACGTCGTTGCCATCGATGACCAGTAAGTCTTCATCTGGAAACCACTGCATCAACCACCCCCGCATACGGTCTGCCAATGTGACCCCTTTCGCAGGTGGTATACCCGAAGGCACACCCTGACGCTGGCACCACGCATTCCATGTTTCCTCGGCATCTTTCTCCCAAGGGATCATACCCACCGGAATGTTCGATGTTGCCCGACTCGGATTCCACCGAAAGGAATCCGTGTCAACTCCGATTGTTTCCGCAACTTCTTCGAAATCATGATCCTCAGAGGCCATCCAAAAAACGGCAATGGAGGACACTCCACTGGCACGTAATTTTCTCGACCAGCGCAGTGCAGATAGTATTTTGTAA
Organism: Flavobacteriales bacterium UBA979; assembly: GCA_002292325.1. Classification (GTDB taxonomy): domain Bacteria; phylum Bacteroidota; class Bacteroidia; order Flavobacteriales_D; family Sanyastnellaceae; genus UA16. The sequence continues at coordinate 38,958 of DBBR01000077.1, forward strand.
TGAAAATAGGCCGGACCACCTCCGGCTTGCAATTGATGCCCAACAGAAATCACTTCAGCACCCTTGCGGAATGCTGTTAGGGCATCAGGAACGGTCATTCCTATTTGATTATACTGGCCGACAATGGCGTCGGCAATGCGAGAGCGGTGATTGAGGTCAATGCTTTCCCGTCGGTCCATAGCGGCTTGAATCCCATTGAAATCGCCCGTGCCTGGCCAAAAGGCATTGCATGAAACAGGATCCCGACACCAATCCGCTGCCGGAGATTGTGCAGGGAGCACCTGCGATTGAGGAATCAAAGGCTCCTTCATCCAACCCTGTTCAATCAACGAATCAAATTAATGGCTCCCGATTCCGATATGGTCCGTCCATTGACATCCTGTAAGTCCATTTGCCAGATGTACATGCCCGCTGCTACGTTTTGATTCGAAAGTGATTGCCCATCCCATCCATTGGAACCGCTACTCAATTTATATACCAGTTCACCCCATCGAGAGTACACTTCGAAGCGCACCATGGTGAGGTTTCCCCAAATTGGCAGAAACAAGTCATTTTCGCCGTCATCATTGGGGGTAAATGCATTGGGCACAAACCAAGCCGGTTCGGATTCCAAGTCAATCACCTCAATTTGAGGTTTGGGGTTGGGACCACGAACATCAACCTCATCCGCCGACATTTCACCTTCCGAGAGGACCAAGTTAAAATCATCTACAAAACAATATGCCATGGAGGGCTGATTCCCCTCAATGGGTTCAATTATTCGGTCGGAATCAGGTCCAAATGCACCCCAGGTGAAATGACTCCAGTCCGCGTCAGCCACAAAAGTGAATGAAATCGTTTCCCATTCTCGGCTAAAAAAAACAGGAGTCAGGACGAAATGAGGAGCCTCCAACATGGGCGAAGCACCTATTTGGGAGAGCGTTCCCATCGAAAAATGCATACCCAACTTTCCAATCCCTAACCCGCCCTCTGAGAACGCAGTCAATTCACCACTGGTCATCCTGAATGTCATCCTGTAACGGGTGCCTGCTATCAGTGGACTTGAGAACGTACCCGTTACGTATTCACGTCGGTCCGTCCCTGCACTCCCGCTGGCCATGAAACCCGCAACGGCCATTCCTTGGTACGGTGAAACAAGGGCGACTGGTGTTTCTGGAAGGTCTCCTCCCCCGGCGCCTTGGACATGGAAAACATCCGGACTATTTTCAGAACTGCCTGTAGACGCCCAACCTCCTGCGAGTGACCACTGTCCGGTCGTTGATGGTAAAGCAGAAAGATCCTCAAACCCACCGTTCACGATGACCTGACCCGTCAGACCTTGCGCAGACGCAAAGACCATCAGCAGACCCAACAGGGGTATGTGTGCTTTCACAAAATGTTTCATCGTTCGTGAAAAGATACGACAAACTCAGTGTTCCACTGGCAGACGTCAGCCATTGAAGTGCTCAACAAGTTGACCGCCGTTATGCCGAGGTTGGCAAAACCGTTCACATTCGCTTTTTGAGCGAAGACTGCCGAGCCCTCATTGACAAGGCGCACCACCTTGAAAGTGGGATTATCGAAGTGATTGAACTCGTTGATGCGCTCAGGAAGTAAATCCCTCTTCAGCTCGCGTGCGACCCGTCGCAGTATGGCGGATTCTTGGTTTTCTTGCAACTGCAAAGTGCCACTGGCTTTTCTGATTCTGCCTTGAATACAACTGGTTGCTTGTCCGTTCCTCGGTGAGCACCGTTGCACCAAGGCTGGTTGGCCGATTGACCGCACGAGCACCACGCGTAGGTGGTGTCCGGGATCAATGTTTTGATATTTGGACCTTGTGCTTTTGAGCCGAGTCCATTGGATTGATTGTCAGACATGGATCACTTGACTTCAAGGTGAACGGTCATGACAAAAATGTCGCGAATCGCTTGATCTCCGAGGTTGTCAAAAAAGGAGTTTGATCCGTAGCGCACATCAAATTGACTGCGATCGATCTCGATGGTTGCTTCATAAGCGCTGCCTTTGCGAGTCACTTCAAATTCGAGCGGTTTGGTAATGCCTTTGATGGTGGCATTGGCTTTGACGGTCGCTTTGTTCTTTTTGAATGTTGATCCTTCATTGATGACAAGTGTTGCCATCGGGTGGGCTGCAACATCGAAGAAATCGGGTGATTTGAGGTGCCCCATCAATTTGGCACCGTACTCTGGGCTCAAGTCCGTATTGGCCATGGATGTCATATCCAACGCCACTGAACCTGATTTGATTCGATCATCCTCGAGGACAAGGCTGCCTTTGTTGATTCCGATGGTTCCATTGTGATCGCCGCCAACAATTTTACCTGCGGCCCACTCCACGGTTGAGGATTCGGCATCAATCGTAGCGTTTTGTGCTACTGAGAAAAGAGGTAAGGCAAAGAGAAGCGCCGCTGACAGCGCAAAAGAGAAGTAATTCATGAGATGGTATTTATGAGACGACGAATGTAGAACCCGTTTTCTCCGCTCGTGTTCTCCTCGATTAACTTCCGTAAACCTTTCCTACCCGTTGAGCCCGCAGTTTGCTCAGCGCCTGAGGAGTGATGCCCAAATAAGACGCAATGTGACGCTGCGTCAAACGTGAAGTGAGGTCCGGATACAGCTCCAAAAAATGCTCATAACGTTCCAATGCTGACGTACTCATCATCATCAAAACCCTGCGCTGCAAAGCCCCTGCTCGGCGAAGCATCTTTCTGAACTCCGCCTGCTGGTCGTTCTGATTCAGGAACCCTGGAGCCAGCACCTCGACCTCACAGTCCTCGATGGCTTCAATCGTCAACTTACTTTCGATTTCAAAAGCGATTGCCTCCAAATCGCCGCATGTCCAGCCCTCTGAGGCGAACATGAAATTATGATTCTTACCGTTGGTATCACTGAAATACAATCGCAGCAATCCTTTGTGGACGCGATAAACACACAAACGCTTCTGCCCAGAATCCTGCAAGACATCTCCTTTCACAAACCGTTGCACCTTTGTCATAGGCCAAAGGTAGACGCCACAAAAACAACCTTGGCCGATTTACCTTGGCCGCATTATTCTCTCGTCAGTGAGTGCACAATTTTTAAACCGATAAAATGGTTCTGTTCGGACATCGGCACCACCAGCCCCGTGGCACAGATCGCCCATCTCGAAGCGGGAAACTGCCATCCCAAACTCCACGTGATGCGCGGTTGCCAAATCGATTGTCCCCATGCGCCATCAATGAAAGGCATCGCGTCCAATTCAGGCGATCGAAATTGGATACGGCTTTCACGTTTGGATGCCGCAGCGAGACCCAGCCCCAATGAAGCGATGAATCGATCTGTTCGGGCAGAGAACCGAACCATTGCAAACGGCGCAAACGCACGCTGAAATTCAACAGGAACATCCAAAGTATCCGTTTCTACCCCTATTGCGAATCGCTCGTAGGTTACTTGCTGTAACTCGCCCACTTCGGAAGCTGGAAGAAATCCAATGACTGAATCCGATAATAAATGGGTGTTCACCGATTGAAGCCAAGCCACGTTAAGTCCCACCATCGCTGACCAATCAAACGAAAATGCCTTGCGAAAATCTCGTGGTTTATGTGTCTTCCAGATGGTCGATCGCACCTCAATCGCCCGGTCATACCGTCCTGTCCACTGATGCCATCGATCCGACTCATTTCGCCCCCCTGCGCCCCAAAACAGACCTGCTTCGATGTCTGAGATCATCCACGCGTCGGTCCGCTTCGTTCGGATTTTGATGATTGAATCAAATTGAACTTGAGCGTCGATGGAAATAACGCGATGATCGATGATCAAGGAGTCCTGTTCAGTCGCCCAAACCGTCATATTGACGAAAAGGATGGAAGCGGCAACAAAGCTTCGAATCAATCGGCTCATGCCGGGAATTTACTCCTTGACTTCGACAGTTGCAGGCAATACCCACGTTTCTTCCCCTACATCTTGTAAAATCACCGGGATTTCGTGCGCTCCCTGATCAACAGGTTGCGCCGAACGAATAGCCACTGGCTCGATGGTCTTTGGCTGGATTTTTGGTGTTGCAACCGAGCTCGGTGGCACACGTTCTGAATCAGCAGCGGTTGGGCTTTTCATTGTCCGATCCTCCAAAGCATTCGGCTGCTTTTCTTGTAAGTCCATCCTCTGAAGAGACATCGCATCTTGCTCTCCGTCCACGCTTGGTTGTTGGGTGTTTGCGGGCAATTCAACTGACGATTCTTTATGGACCGCCGATCCTGAACTGAACACTCCAGACGTACCATAAGCCAATGCCCCTAGAATCATTATTCCTGCTGCCATTCGACCAAATTTTTTGCGACGCTCGATCTTCGCAATAGCTTCAAAAATGGCCCCCTCGATTTGCTGAGGAGGTGCGATGCTCTCGCCAGCAAATTGGGACTGTATGTATTGATCAAATTCTTCGTTCTTCATCTTTTCCTACTTATTCCTTAATGGCGCGCTGTGACATGCCATGCAAAACATCCTGCAAATACCTCCTAGCCCGACTCAACTGGCTTTTGGAGGTATTCAAATCGATTCCCAATTGCTCGGCAATCTCCTTGTGCTTGAATCCTTCTATGACATACAGTTTAAACACCATTCCATATCCTTTGGGCAATTGAGCGATTGCTTTTGCCAGTTCGTCTTTTGTGAAGTCTAAATCCTTGAACGCTTCAAAATCCTTGGGGGTTGCATGCACCTCATCAATGTCCAACTGAAACGTATGCTTTTGATTGCGTCGGTAGTGCGTAATGGCTGTATTCACCACAATTCTCCTCAACCATCCTTCAAAACTGTTGTGCTCACCAAAAGATTTAATGTGACGGAACACCTTAATCCAAGATTCCTGCATCACATCTTCCGCATCCACTCGTGCATTTGTATACCGAATGGCCACTGCAAACATCATGGAGCTGTACCGTGTGTAGACCTGGCGTTGGGCATTGGGATCTCCCTTCTTACAACGTTCGATGATATGTATCTCTGCCGCTTCCATGGGTCGCACTAGGAACGTTTCAATCAACCGATAGGTTGCTTCAAGATCCTGCGTTGAAATATTCAGGCTGCACGCCCAACCAAGCAAGTGCCGACCCGTTGAATAATTGGTCCAATTGGCGCTGGGATAAACCCATTTCTAGCATGTAGGCGCCCAATTCTAAATCTCCCAACGGGAAAGGGTAGTCCGATCCCATGCAGACCCTTTCTGCTCCCTGCATTTTGAGCACATAATGCAACAAATCCGCATCGTGGGTGATGCTATCAATCCAAAATTTTCCGAGGTAGTCCCGCGGGTTTACATCATTGTCCACCGCCACGAGATCTGGTCGGCAACGGAAACCGTGTTCAAAGCGACCCAGCGTTGGCAAAAACGAACCGCCCGCATGACTGAACATAACGCGCAACCCCGGTAGCCTTTCCAATACACCTCCAAAAATCATCGAACTCGCGGCACGGGCAGTTTCCGCGGGCATCCCGACCAACCAAGGCAACCAGTACTTTTCCATTTGCTCCTTGCCCATCATGTCCCATGGATGGATCATCAATGCCATACCCAGCTTATCGCACGCCTCAAAAAAGGGAAAGAAACGATCATCCGAAAGATTCAACCCATTGATATTCGAACCGATTTGCACCCCCAAATGCCCATTGGCTTGAGCCCGCTCTAATTCACGAATAGCGCTGTCCGTATCCTGCATAGGAACCGTCGCAAGTCCAGCATAATGCAAAGGATCATTCGCCACAAGGTTCGAGATGTGGTCATTCAAAAATTGAGCGATTTCCTCCGCATGCGCCAGAGGAGCATCGTAATTGAACATCACGGGGATCGTACACACCACTTGAACCTGTGTCGATTGCTCCGCGTACTCCTTTTTCCTGACCTTCTCATCCCAGCAATTTTCCCCGATTTCACGAAAAAATTGATTCCCCTGCATCATGCGAGCAAACCCTTTTCGGCTCCCATGCTCCAAGTGAATGTAACTCCCGCCACCAAAACGTTCAGACCATTTTGGCATTTCCCTCGGGAGGATGTGGGTATGGGTATCAATTCTGAGCATGCTTTCGGTGATTCGTGCTCTCCAAGTTACGGGTTATGCCTCAAGTCGAAGCTTTGCGGAAAAGCCTCTCCTCCAACTCCTCGTTTTATTTGTGCACTCGCCTCAAGTCCAACCGGTTGACTGCATTGATTTCCCACCCTTGGACTTCTTTGCGCAAAAAATGCGTTACCTGGTCATGGAACAATGGAATCACAGGAAGGTCATGAGAGATCATGCGATTTAACTCTTGGTACATGATGAATCGCTTGGCCTCCTGCGGTTCATTGATTGCTCTTTGCATGAGGGACTCAAATTCATTTGACCGGTAATGGGTGTAATTCGGACCTCCCGGGGCAAAGTTGGATTCAACGAAAAGGGACAAGAAATTTTCCGCATCAGGGTAATCTGCAAGCCATGATTTTCGAAACATCTGTGCTTTTCCATTCGCCACATGTTCGCGGTGCGTTGAAGGTGAAACCACATCCACGGCTACTTCCAAGCCCAATGATTCCCATTGAAACTGCAATGCCGAACACAAGTCCGTGTAATCAGATGTCGTCTTAATCACTAATTCTGACCAGGGTTGCGGATGCACCTCTCGAATGGAATCAAGCATGCCCTGTGCTCTTGGCACATCGCAATCAACTAATCGGGGTCGAACCCTACCCAAAAGCGCGGGCGGCACAAAATCCATCGTCGGCACGACGGAACCTCGACGCAGCGATTTGGCGATGCCTTTTCGATCGACGGCCAAAGAAAGTGCGCGGCGTAGCTCTTTATCCAACCAGGGCTGCCATAACTCACCTTCAGATTCAACAAGAACCCCGATGTAATCTGTCTTCAAAAAAGGCGTCTTTTCCATGCGCAATTCCCCAGCATGCCGGGATCGCAGGTCGCCATTGGCATCCAGCATTTCTTCCATGTAAGCCGGATGCAATCCACTCATGAAATCATACCTACCCTGCAGCAATCCCTGGTACTCCGCCCCCATGTCAGTGGCGAAATCAATGTGCACCGCCTCGAGGTACGGCAAGGCTTGGCCACTCTCATCACGTTCCCAATAAATCGGGTTCCGATGCAGCACACACGCTACATCCTCCATCCACCAGGCCAATTGAAACGGGCCCGAACCGACCGGATTGCGCCGAAAAGCCTCCCCATAATATTCTACGGCCTCACGGGGAACAATGTTCGCATAGGCCGTGGCGAGCAATCCCAAAAATGGAGGGAATGATTCGCGGAGATAGAATCGAACCGTGTCTTGTCCCAGTGCCTCCATCCCCGCTCCTGGAGCGTCACGATCCAATGGATCCAAAATCCATTGACCCGCTGAAGCCCATTGAGGATCTCGAATTCGATTCAGACTGTACACCACGTCGTCCGCAACAAGCTGACGCCCCTTTTCCAATCCTGGAACCTCGGGCGCTTGAGAAAACCTTACGTTATTCCGCAAAACGAATGTCCACGTAAGCCCAGAATCTGAAGAAAAGTAAGATTCCGCTATGCACGGCTTGACTTGCATAGCAGCGTCGAGTTCGACCAAACCATCAAAGATCTGATCCACCACCCACATGGGTTCCAATGTTCTGGCGAAGGCGGGGTCCAGCGAATTGATATTGGCACTTTCGTTGTACCGAAAAACAGATGCATCGGATTCAAGATTCGAGGCACAACCGGAGAAACAACCGACCACAACAGCGGCCAAAAAGAGCAACTTGAAAGGTTTGATGTTCACGTCTGCAAGGTAGTGACCAACAAATGCTAATTCCATTTGTTAAACAAACGATTGATGATTGGACCGACCTAATTTTACCTCGTGCAAGCTCTCCGATTTCTTCCCTTCTTCATCCTGTGGTCCTGTTTTAACTCGACCGCATTAAGTCAATTAACCGTCAGCGGAACTGTTACAGATGCTTCAACAGGCGAAACCATCATCGGTGCTACCGTATTCCCCGCTCAATCTAACCGGGGGACGTCAACCAATGCTTATGGATTTTACAGCTTGCCCCTATCCGCAGGAAGTCAAGAAATCCAGTTCAGCTTTATCGGGTATGAAACCCAGGTGAAACGGTTCAACGTGACCGCTCCTGTTACATTCAATGTCGAATTGAAACCCGCGGTTGTGGCCTTTGAAGAAGCAACGATTGTAGGAGAACGCTCAAATCATACCCAAGGCACAGACTTGGGTCGGGAATCCGTCGAGGTCGATCAAATTAAAGCCCTCCCTGCTTTACTGGGTGAAGTCGACGTTTTGAAGGTTCTCCAGTTTTTGCCAGGGGTTTCCAGCGCCGGGGAGGGCAACTCTGGTTTTTATGTGCGAGGTGGAGGGCCAGACCAAAATTTGATCTTATTGGATGATGCGACCATTTACAATGCGTCCCATTTGTTTGGTTTCTTCAGTGTTTTCAATGCCGATGCGATCAAACACATCGATTTAATCAAAGGCTCCATGCCAGCAGAGTACGGTGGCCGGGTTTCATCTGTTCTCAACATCGCACTCAAAGAAGGCAACTCAAAAAAATGGGCGGCTTCGGGAGGATTGGGACTCATCAGTTCGAGACTCACCTTGGAGGGGCCATTGATCAAAGACAAGTGCAGCCTCATTTTATCAGGACGCCGCACGTACATCGATGTGTTGACAAAGCCCGCACTTCAGGGAACGGCGTTCGAAGGAACGGGATATTATTTTTATGACCTCAACGCCAAGATCAATTATAAAATCTCCGACAAAGATCAGCTCTTTTTGTCCGGCTATTCTGGCCAAGATGTGTTCAGCTTCCAGAGCGCCGAAGCGGGATTTGGCACGGAGATTCCATGGGGTAACACGATGGGGTCACTGCGCTGGAATAGAATACTGAATGACCGCATGTTTCTCAACGTCGGAGTCACCTATTCAGAATATACTTTTTCATTTTCAGCTGGCCAAGAGGAGTTTCAATTCGGTTTTGAAAGCGGGATCAAGGACCTAGCGGGTCGAACGGAATGGAGCTTTTACCCCAACCTTCGACACAACATCAAGGCAGGCATCGATTATGTGCACCATGATTTCATTCCCACTGACTTCTCAGCAAGCAGTGGAGACATCGTTTTCGATACAGGCACCTCAGAACAAACCTTCAGTCACGAGGGAGCCGTCTATTTGCAAGATGATGTTGATCTGACCGAAAAGATTCGACTTCATGCAGGCCTGAGGTGGTCTGGATTTTGGCATGTCGGACCGTTTACTCGTTACCCCTTGGATTCACCCGGCATGGCGCAGGACCCTGCTTTGGAATACGAGGCGGGTGAGCTTGTTAAATTCTACAACGGATGGGAGCCTCGGTTGGCTCTGAGGATTACGAGCGGTCCAAAATCCAGTATCAAGGCCGGCTACAGCGAAAATTACCAATACGTCCACCTCACTTCTTTGGGCACGAGCTCATTGCCAGGTGACATTTGGATTCCAAGCTCCGATCGCGTCAAACCACAATGGGGAAGGCAAGCGAGTTTAGGCTACTTCCAAACCCTCGGAAACGATGACCAATGGGAGACTTCAGTCGAAGGTTATTGGAAAGAACTTGAAAATTTGGTGGCCTACGGAGAAAACACGAGCCCGGAGGATAACATCGGCAATAACGTCGACAACAACCTCGTCTTTGGCGACGGTTGGTCGTATGGTCTTGAAACATTCGTCAAAAAAAGGCAAGGCCGCTTTACGGGATGGATTGGATATACCTGGAGCAAGACGGATCGGCAATTTGACGATCTAAACAACGGGTTGGATTTTCCAGCAAAATATGACCGCAGACACGACTTGAGTGTCGTCATGGATTGGACCATTAATAACCGCTGGCGATTGGGTGGTGCATTTGTGTATGCCACAGGGAACTCGTTGACCCTGCCAGTGCAAAGGTATCTTTTTGAGGGGCGCATCACCGATGTATACGGGGCGAGAAACGGTTACAGGATGGCAGCATATCACCGGGCAGACATCAGCGCGACTCTGACTCCTGACCCCGATAAATCCAAAAAAAGGCGCGACCTTCGTGTTGAATCAAGCTGGACCTTCGGTTTTTATAACGTGTACAATCGCATGAACCCCTATTTCATATTTTTCTCCAATGAAGGAGACTTGAGCGAGGGAACATTGGATTTAAAGGCAAATCAAGTGAGCTTGTTTCCGATCATTCCGTCCGTGACATGGAATTTTAATTTCTAGACAGACATGCGCGAGCTCTGGAAATTAAACAGCCTCATCAAAAGGTACCCGCATCTTTTGCTCGGAGGTGTGGCGTTTATTTTTCTAACGAATGTCTTCGCTGTGTACGCACCATCTCTTATTGGAGAAGGTGTCAATGCCCTGAAGGATATGGATGCCGCAGTATTGGAGCCTTTGAGGGAAGGGGCGACCGAAACAGATGTTTTCTCAGAGTCCATGTCCATGGACTACCCACCTTCTTTGCGTTGGATTCGATCTGCCCTAGCCCCTGAATCTGAAGCGTCATTGATTGCATCAAAAGGCGATGCACTTGCTTGGATGAAGCGTCTGGCATTTTGGCAAGCAGGATTGTTTTTGTTGGCCTACTTCGTCAAAGGCATTTTCCTTTTTTTCACACGACAAACCATCATTGTCATGTCCAGGCGAATCGAGTTTGATCTCAAAGGTAAAATCTTCGATCAATACCAAAGGTTGGACGCCTCGTTTTATAAGGCCAATGACACGGGAGACCTCATGAACCGAATCAGTGAGGATGTAAGCAAAGTTCGGATGTACCTCGGGCCGGCCATCATGTATACATTGAACCTGACCATGTTGATCTTTCTCGTGGTCAGTGTCATGGTCTACATCGATTGGCAATTAACCCTGTTTGCCCTTTTGCCCTTGCCGCTGATGTCGGTGGGTATTTACCTGGTCAGCACGCGGATTAATCGCCAAAGCGAAGCCGTGCAACAACAGCAAAGTGGCCTGAGCACTTTTGTCCAACAGCACATCGCCGGCATCCGGGTTCTCAAATCGTTTCAACGCGAACGCGACGCAACCGATCGATTCACCGAGGCTGCAGATTTGTACAAAAAAAACGCCCTGAACTTGGTGAAAACTGAGGCGCTCTTCATGCCGATCATTGTTATGCTCGTGGGATTGAGCACCATCCTGACGATTTACATCGGTGGCCAACGTGTCATCGCCGGTGAATTGGAAATCGGCCATGTGTTTCAATTTGTGTTTTATGTCAACCTTTTGACATGGCCGTTTGCATCTGTAGGCTGGGTGACCTCACTCGTGCAAAAAGCCGAAGCTTCGATGAAACGAATCAACGCTTTCATGGAAGCAACCCCGATGATCCAATCGGCACCAGACGCCACTGCTTGTTCCGAGGAGAAATTAAATCAAATTACGTTTGACAAGGTCACTTTCTCTTACCCTGAAACCGGAATCATAGCTGCAAAAGATGTCAGTTTTAGCATCGAGCCCGGTCAAATTGTCGCCGTTACGGGACGAACAGGAAGTGGGAAGTCGACCTTGGCACAACTGGCCATGCGCATCTTTGATCCTGAATCAGGGGAAATCCGTGTCAACGGAAAACCTCTGACACAGTGGAACCTTGCATCCTTCCGTTCCCTTTGCGGATACGTTCCGCAAGATGTTTTTCTGTTTTCGGATACCATTCAAAATAACATCGCATTTGGCATAGAACAGGGTGACGCATCATTGGATGAAGTCAAAATCGCCGCACGCGATGCCCACGTTGCCCACAACATTGAAGGATTCAAAGCAGGATATGACACGCTTCTCGGGGAGCGGGGCGTAAACCTCAGTGGGGGCCAAAAACAACGCATTTCGATCGCTCGAGCTTTTATTCGCCGGCCGCAATTGCTCATCCTCGATGATTGCTTATCCGCTGTGGATACCGAAACTGAGGAAACGATTCTCAATTCCATCCGAAGGCGAGGCAACGAATCTGCCGTGTTGTTGGTTAGTCACCGAATCAGCAGCATCCGAGGAGCGGATCATGTCCTGGTGTTGGACGGCGGAAGAGTGGTTGAATCCGGACATCCCGATGAGCTTGCTTCGTCAGGGGGCTTGTATAGCCGAATGGTTGAGCAACAAGGCCAACAAAACGAGGGAAACGAGGAAGACTGAACTCAATTTGGACATCCCTCTCCAAAGACGGAAAGGAAGCCAAGCAAGTCACCGATGACGACCACACCATCGCCATCAAAGTCCGCTGCACAATTCACCTCGCACCCAAATTCACCGAGGAACACCAACAAATCAGCTACAGAGATGGTTCCGTCCAAATTAAAATCACCCGGACACCCCATTTCTTCTGATCCTTCGATCACTCCGTTGCAGTCGTTGTCCAATCCCTGTCCCGTGCCCGGTGCCCCAGGAAAAACCACGGATGAAGCATCATTGCAATCCTCCGCATTCTGAACATATCCCATCGGCATCAGGCAGGCATTCATTGGTGATTCCGAGTTACCGAATCCATCCCCATCCGAATCCGCGTACCACAGAGACCCCCCGTCCACTTCGAACTCAAACTCCTCTGCAACCGTATTAAGCTCAGAGTCCAATTGAATGGTCAGGCTTGTCATTCCAATCAAGGCATTCAATCCCGTGATGGAGAAAACGAATTCTCCCGGTCCGTCCAGTTCAGATTGAAAATCAACGAGGGTCGCTCCTGCAGGTAAATTCGGAATAGACAATGAGTAAGGTGGCAGCAAACCACCTAACACCTCCGCGTAAATGACCAAATCCTCCTCCACACAAACAGTGGGATCAATGATCTCCACTTCGATAAATTTGGGGCGAATCACGTAGATGCCGTCTTCGATGGAGGTCACGACTACAATTCCAGATTCAAAATAGGGATAGGTTGACCACGATCCGGAAAATTGTGCTGCGTCGCTGCTCGGATCCACGTCAAAAAAGCCGATTTCGGTCAGCTCTCCTTCAGCTACATCGGTCAGCTCCAGCATGCGTAAACCCGCGCGATAATTCGCCTGGAACAGCAAATTCCCGACGACATATTGATTGTGATCGATGGCTTGCAAATCAGACAAATGTTCTCCAATTAACACGGGATTGGACAAATCTGCCACATCAAAAATGAGTGTTCGGGTGTTGATTCCTTGGTTTTGTTCATCCAACTCATCGCCCAAAACCAAATAGCGGTGATCTTCCGTCAACCAGCATTGGTGAGTGTAGGAATAATCGTAATTCGTGATGCTTATAGAAGCTATATCAGAAGGATCTGTGGCATCCAAAATGGCCAATTTATTGGCATTCGCACAGAACAACATCGACTTTCCAACGTAATCCGTATCCGGACCGTTGTAAACCACTCCTTGCGCATCGTGGGTGTAACCCGCCTCACTGTAATCCCCAACCAAAATCGGATTTCCCGGATCGTTGATATCAAATGCGACGATTCCGCCGCCCGCCAAATTGGTTCCGACTGCATACAGCATGGCCGATGCCTCGTCAATCACGACATTGTGTGCATCGGAAAAACTGGACAGCCAAGTCGTGGGCAAAAGGGTCGTTGGAAACGACGTTAAATCACGCAATTGGTTCAAATCAAGAACTTGCAATCCGTGGCCATTGGCCTCCGAAACAACATAGACGTGATCCGCATATACCTTCATATCACGCCATGTACTGCTGGACGTTTGAGTTTCCATAAATGCCACCAATACAGGGTTCACAGGATCGCTGAGATCAACCATAGCCAACCCCTGCCGCTCACCGACCAAGGCGTACTCCACCCCTGTCTCCGGATCGGTCCAGCCCCACACATCATTGGCCCCTGTCCCCATCAGATCCGCATTGCTCATGGATGAAAGCAGTTCCATTCGATCGCAAGGAAATCCTTCCGCGAATCCTCCCTCACATGGGGTTTGACTAAATACGATGGCTGAATTTCCGACGAGGAAGAACAGCAATAGAAAACCGATAGGATAAAGGCTCAAAAGTCGTATCATGATGGAGAGTTCAAATGGAAAGTAAACATTCTACAAGGAAACAACAAAACCTCATCGATGGTTGTTTCCATTAGCATGAAAGCAACGTATCTCATAACAGGTGGAACCGGACTGGTTGGATCACGGATCATCCAAAAGCTGGCAGATCGCGGCGAACGGATAAATATTTTGACAAGGCGAACAGCGGCCTCCGACATCCCCGGCGTTACTTACTACACTTGGAACCCCGATGAAGGAACAGTGGATTCCGATGCATTCAAGGATGTCCACACGGTCATTCATCTCGCTGGAGCGCCAGTCGCTCAGCGTTGGACAGCTGCAAGCAAACAAGCCATTCTCGATAGCCGCGTCAAAACCACCGCGTTGCTCAATTCTCATATCTCTTCTTTACAAGAAAACGAGAAACCCGAAGTCTTCATCAGTGCAAGCGCCATCGGAATCTATCCCTCGGGCAATGAATCATTTACCGAAAATTCACCCGTCGCAACTGGTTTTCTGAGCGATGTGGTCCAGCAATGGGAATCAGGAATCGCCCCCCTTGAATCGCAAGGATTGCGAACCATCCGACTTCGAATTGGATTGGTCTTGGCCCGAGACGGAGGTATGTTAGGGCGGCTTCTCCCTCTGTTCCGACTGGGATTGGGTTCAGCTGTGGGCCCGGGAACACAATGGCAATCCTGGATCCACATTGATGACTTGGCCGAAATGTTCCTCTGGGCCGCTGAAGAGGAAACCCTGAGTGGCGTGTTTAATGCCGTCGCCCCTCATCCTGTCACAAATCGTGAGTTGAGCAAATGTTTAGCGCGGGCTTGTCGGCGACCTTTTTGGGCTCCTGCTGTGCCTTCATGGGGATTGAGGCTGGTATTTGGAGAAATGTCGTCTGTCATTCTCGCTTCTCAGAAGGTGGAAGTTGAACGCGCATTGAAGGCAGGCTTTGATTTCACGCACCCGACGCTTGAAGGTGCCCTGCGTGATATTATTCAATAGACTGCAATTCATTTAAAAAGAGGGGCAAAAAAGAACGGGCAAAAAAGAACGGGCGAACCCAGTTGGGCCGCCCGCTCATAGAAGTTAATCGGTCTGAGAATCAATTAACCAGAAACATCTTATTCACACTGTAGTCGCCTTCCGTTACTCGGACGACGTATAGACCAGCATTCCAAGTTTGTGTTGAAAGGCGCTCCCAGGATTGATTCGCCGTCGTCTCTGCTACTTGGCGACCGGCTGCATCCCACACTTGGATCAACGCACCCGCATTCCAATTGCCTCGGATGTTCAATTCTCCTTCTCCCGCTGGGTTGGGGTAGACCATGACGGCCAATTGATCTGCTTCAATCACTGCATTCGCAGTAGGTGGCAACAAGACCGCGTCGATGACGTGGACCACTCCGTTGTCTGCCTCAATGTCTGCTACGATGACCATGGCGTTATTGATCATCACGCCTTCATCCGTGATGGAGACGGTGACGTCTTCTCCCAACAACGTCTCGATCATTTGTCCATCAGACAAATCTGCAGCGAACGCAGATGCTCCTACAACGTGGTACTGCAAAATCTCACCGAGGTTGGGCAATGCCAACAAATCCTCAGCCGTAATCTCCAATGCCTCCGTCAGTGCAACAATGGCCGCATCGTTTGGAGCAAATACGGTGAATGGACCTTCTCCGCTCAAAGCTTCGACCAAGCCCGCCTCAATCACTGCGGCTTCGAGCAATGTATGGTCATCAGAATTAACGATGATGTCCACAACCGTATTGGTCGGAGGAGTTGGCGGTAACAAGACCGCATCAATCACGTGCACCACACCGTTGTCGGCAGCGATGTCGGCAGCAGTGACCATTGCATTATTGATCATCACGCCTTCAGCGGAGATGGTAACGGTCACGTCTTCACCTAATAACGTCTCAATCATTTGGCCATCGGACAAGTCTGCCGCATAGGCAGCTGCTCCTACAACATGGTACTGCAAGATCTCACCGAGATTGGGCAGTGCCAATAACTCCTCAGCTGAAATCTCCAAAGCCTCTGTCAAAGCAACTACTGCTGCGTCCGTTGGAGCAAAGACAGTAAACGGACCCTCTGCGCTCAAAGCCTCTACCAATCCTGCTTCAATCACCGCTGCTTCGAGCAACGTGTGATCATCTGAGTTGACGATGATGTCGACTACCGTGTTGGATGGTGGTGCTGGCGGCAACAAGACCGCATCTATGACGTGCACAACTCCATTGTCCGCTGCAACATCTGCCACAGTGACCATGGCATTGTTGACCATCACTCCATTCTGATTCACTGTCACTGTAACGTCTTCCCCTAATAAAGTCTCAATCATTTGGCCATCAGACAAGTCTGCTGCGTACGCTGCTGCTGCAACAACGTGGTATTGCAAGATCTCGCCGAGGTTTGGCAATGCCAACAACTCCTCAGCTGTAATCTCCAATGCCTCTGTAAGAGAAACAATGGCCTCATCGGTTGGAGCAAATACAGTAAACGGGCCTTCTGCACTCAATGCATCGGCCAGTCCTGCTTCAATCACTGCAGCCTCTAATAAAGTATGGTCATCCGAGTTCACGATGATGTCAACGACGGTGTTGGACTGCTGAACGGGGTTTACCGTGATGGTTGCCACCATACCATTGGCAGCGTGAGAGCCGATTGAACAATCGTAATTGTAAGTTCCTTCCACTGTGAATGTATGCGAACCGATGCATACACCATCCATTGTTCCATTGACTGCACCGAAGGAAAAAGACTCCGGGTTGTTCCACATATCACCGAGTGTGCTTTCCGCTCCATTGACATCGTGGAAGCCGTCTACATTGACCCAAACAACCGTCTGGCCCACTTCGATTTCCAAATCTGACGGTGTATAGGAGAAGCTTTCAGCCTCCACAACAATTCCTTCAACCCCACATGGGTTGTCTTGCGCGGTTGCGACCGTCGCAACTCCAGCCAAAAACAGGCCAAATACGTAAAAAACTTTTTTCATTATAACAGGTTTATGGAGTAGTAACTATCATCTTGCACCTTTGTTCAAAATACAATTGACTTTATCGATAAACTGACGAAAACACATGAAAAACCCCGCGTCAACCATCGCAATCCATTGGATTCGTCGTGACATACGAATTGAAGACAACCGCAGTTTGTTGTCGGCTTTCCAACAGGACAAGCCTGTTTTGATCGCCTTTATTTTCGATCAGGACATCCTCGATAAGTTGGACAATCCTGAAGACCGGCGAGTGACCTTCATTCACCGCGAACTCCAAAAGCTGCAACATCAACTCGAAGGGTTTGGCAGCACATTGCACGTTGGCTACGGAAAGCCAGAGGTGGTTTGGAATCAATGGATTCGTGATTTTCAACTTGCAGGAGTCCAAATAGATTCCGTGCACGTCGGCCGGGACTATGAGCCGTATGCTCAGGCTAGAGACCGTTCTTTGGCTTCGCTTTTTGATGAACACGGCATTGCTTTTAAGGGCATCAAAGATCATGTGATATTTGAAAAGTCTGAAGTCACCAAAGACGATGGCCTGCCTTACACCGTATTCACGCCGTACAGCAAAAAATGGAGGAAAACCCTGACCGAAGGCCACTATGCCAAAGCCGAATCTTTGGAGTGGTGTTCCAGCAAGACCCTTGTTCAACGCAATGAAGTGAACACCACAGAACTCCCGAGCTTGGAGTCGATGGGTTTCCGACAAGTCGACCTCGTCGATCAATGGGTTCCATCCAAGAAAATCCAACCTCAAACACTTCACTCCTATGGTGAAAAACGCGATTTCCCTTCCGTTGCGGGGACTTCCCGACTATCACTCCACTTGCGCTTCGGAACCGTTAGCATTCGAGAAGCGTTACGTTCGGGACTGAGGCACAGTGAAAAATGGACCACTGAACTGATCTGGCGGGATTTCTATCAAACCATTCTGTATCATTTCCCTCATTCTGCGACAGATAGCTTCAGGCCAGCGTATGATGCCATCCCATGGGACAACAACGAAGCGCATTTCGCTGCATGGTGTGAAGGCCGCACAGGTTATCCATTGGTCGATGCCGGCATGCGAGAGTTGCTTGCAACCGGATTCATGCACAACCGAGTGCGCATGGTTGTCGCCTCATTTCTCTGCAAGCATTTGCTCACGGATTGGCGCTGGGGAGAGCGGTTTTTCGCTCGCCACCTGCTCGATTTTGATCTCGCATCGAACGCTGGAGGTTGGCAATGGGCTGCTGGATCCGGGTGCGATGCCGCGCCTTATTTTCGGGTGTTCAACCCGAGTGCACAATTGGCCAAGTTTGATAAAGACGAAGCTTACGTAAAAAGGTGGGTGCCCGAATTTGGGACCGCACGCTACCCTGAGCCCATTGTCGACCATGCAACAGCGCGTCTTCGCGCCATAGACACTTATAAGTCTGTGTTGAAACCAACCTAACAACGTAATTTCGTTGCATGGCTGCACTGGAATCTGTTCGAGTTTTGGAATTAGCAAGTGTTCTAGCGGGTCCACTGGCTGCTACAGCACTGGCAGAACGCGGGGCTCATGTGACCAAGGTGGAGCGTCCTCCTTCTGGCGATGTAACGCGAAGCTGGAAAGGAGCAAATGAAGACCCCGAGTTAGACATCTCCGCGTATTACGAAGCTGCAAACGGCGCCAAACAATTGGAATGGATGGATCTGGGTTCTGACAAAGGTCAGGAGTGGCTCGAAAAACAGCTCGCCTCCCATGATGTGCTGATTGAGAATTTCAAATCAGCTGATCTAGAGAAGTTCAACCTCCAACCGCATGCTGTGGCCACACGCCACCCTCACCTCATACGTGTGCGGCTCGTCGGATTCAACAATGCACCAGACCGATTGGCATATGATGCAGTGGTCCAAGCAGAAACCGGATTTATGCACATGAATGGAGAGACCAACGGGCCACCATTGCGGATGCCCGTCGCCTTGATGGACGTACTTGCTTCGCATCAAATACGGCTCGCTGCTTTGGAGGGTTTACTGGACAGATCACAAGGGGGAACGGGGTTTTTTGCGGAAGTTTCGCTCGCTGGAAGTGGTGTTACAGCGCTGGTCAATCAAGGAACCAACTGGCTCGTAGCAGAAAACTCTCCTCAACGCAACAGCGGATTGCACCCTAATATCGCACCCTATGGTGATGTGCTGTTTTGCAAGAACGGTCATCTTGTATTGGCCATCGGAAACAGCAGGCAATTTGAAGGTCTTTGTAACGTGCTTCAATGCCTTGAATTGCTGACTGATCCTCGATTTGACTCGAACCAATTGCGGGTCACGCACCGGGAAGAATTGATGAAAACCCTCAATTACGCATCGGCATCCTGGGAAAAAATTCCGCTCGAACTGGCGCTGCGCGGCGCAGGAGCTCCTGCAGGAGTCGTTCGCACGATTCAGGAAGTTTTAGATCCCAACGGGCCAAACACCGAGTGGATTCAAACCAACCCTTCTGGCAGCAAACGTCCTGCGGCAATTGCATACCGCGTGCAACATTTTGGCGATAATCCAAGGTGAATTAAGACGCGCCTTCGGAATCTTGAAGAGCGCGGGGACCACGCACCAAAAACCAAGGATTGAGTAATTCTTTCCGATTGTAGGTCAGTACATACTTGGTTTCCCAATTCATCACTTCACAACCAGCTGCCAAGCAGACAGCTTGGCCAGCGGCGGTGTCCCACTCCATCGTCGGAGCAAACCGCGGATAGCAGTCAGCGAATCCGGCCGCCACCATGCACATTTTGAGCGAGCTTCCCCGCGATATCAAATCTACCGAGCCATGCAATGCACGCAGTTCATCAATGAATTCCTCTGTCTCCGGTGACATGTGACTTCGGCTCGCTACCGCCGTGAACGGGCGATCCACCGATGGCTGAGGCATTGGCTGCGCTATCTCTTTCCATTCATCGAGATGCCAATGCGCAAGCCCCCCTTCCGCGAAGCATGCCCCATTGAACTCATCCCCATAAAAGAGTTGTCCTTTCGCGGGTGCATATACCACACCCAGCACAGGCACACCGTTTTCAACCAATGCGATGTTGACCGTAAATTCTCCGTTTCGCTTGATGAATTCTTTAGTACCATCGATCGGGTCAATGATCCATAATCTGGCCCAATCCTTTCGCTCTTGGTACGGAATGGATCGCCCTTCCTCGGAAAGCATCGGAATGTTCGTCCCCCTTAGGTGAGATTTAATTTCTTCATGCGATGCGACATCTGCACGTGTCAGCGGGCTGTCATCCCCTTTGATTGTTACATCAAAATCACCTGAGTCATAAATCTCCATGATCACTTGACCCGCCGTTACGGCTGCTTGCAAAGTCACTTGCAGCAATTCATTCATCCTGGAACTCGACAGGCTCTTTACCCTTTCCATTTTCATTTCATTCAATCGGCAGATCGATGGCGACAGAATCGCCCGGCGCGATGGTCAAACGGTCCGAACGAAGCCACGGGTTCAAGATTTTGAGTGATTTTAAATTCGCCCCTTCTTGCAGCGCAAAAGCTGCTGCATCTTCTATGGACGATGTCACCCAGACTGTTCGCGTCTCGTGGGGACGGTATAGCGCATCTTCGTCAATGGAAAATCCAAAAGATTCGGGTGCTTCAAAAATGGCCTTGATCGCGAGCAAACGATAAACGTATCGAGCGGTTTCTGAATTCAGGTGCAATTCCCAGTAGGTTCCAACTCCTTGTTTTTCCATTGCCTTTCGGACGCCCGCTTTACCCATATTGTAGGATGCTGCTGCAAGGGCCCAGCTTCCAAATTCTTCCCTGGATTCTAGCAAATAAGTACAGGCCGCTTGGGTCGCCTTAGCAACGTGGTAGCGCTCGTCTATTTCTTTCGTCACCTTTAGCCCGTACTGCGGGGCCGTTCCTTTCATGAACTGCCAAAACCCCGTTGCTCCGGCAGGCGAAACAACCTGGGCCAGGCCACTTTCAATGATAGCGAGGTACTTCATGTCCTCCGGCAAACCGTTTTCGCGCAGAATGGGCTCGATGATGGGGAACCACCGTGCTGCGCGTTTAAAATACAGCATGGTTGAGCTGTGATGGTACGTATTGACAATGAGTTCCCGGTCCAATTGATCCCGCACACCGAAGGCATCCATTGGCACCGTTTCTCCTGCCAAATCCTCCCGATTCGGCAATTGAGGCGCTTCATTTTGTGTCCACGTAACCCGCTCCGATGGCTTGTGTCCATCGGTCAATGTAGGATTTGAAACCAACGCCGTGAGTCCGATTACAAAAACCAAACAAGCAGCAGACTTTGCCAAAATCGAACGCTCCTTCTTCCAAGAATTCATTGTATTCACGTTGAAATTATTCCAAATGGGGTTCCCTAGCTATTCATTTAAAAGGCCATCCACCTGCTTTCAACGAAGGCGCTATGGCATCCTTTTCAGATAAAAAAGGCCCCCCCTCGGGCATAACAAATCCGGCTGGTTCCCACGTTATATCTAAATCTGGATCGTTCCAAAGAATGGACCCCTCCGATTCCGGATGGTAAGAAGCCGTGCATCGGTATTCTACCACCGCGTGATCGGTCAACGCCAAAAACCCATGCGCAAACCCCACGGGAATCCACAATTGGCAGCCATTCTCATTGGACAATTCACATGCGTACCATTCCCCTCGCGTGGGAGAGGAAGCTCGCACATCCACCGCTACATCCAAGATCCTTCCGGACACTGCTCGAACCAACTTTCCTTGCGCATGTGGATCCCGCTGATAGTGGAGGCCACGCAACGTGCCTGCCTTCGAAATGGAGAGGTTTTCCTGAATAAATTTGAGCGAATTCCCCGAATCGTCACACACCATTCCATCCCGCCATGTTTCCCAAAACACTCCGCGATCGTCCCGAAATTGACGAGGTGTTAGTTTCAAAAGTCCGTTCAGAGGCAACGCTTCAATGTCCATATCAATTGGGGTTGACTATGAATGCATAGAAGAAGGTCAGCGTCGAAATCAACGATGCGATCGGGGTCAAACTTTCCGTTGCTTCCCGTACGAGCTGTGGCAATGGCTCGACATAAATGACATCATATGCTTGCACCACTACGTTCGCAGCGTCCAAT
This sequence comes from Flavobacteriales bacterium UBA979, assembly GCA_002292325.1. GTDB lineage: Bacteria > Bacteroidota > Bacteroidia > Flavobacteriales_D > Sanyastnellaceae > UA16. The sequence goes on from DBBR01000077.1 coordinate 61,036, forward strand.
CCATCAATCGTCGACAAATCCATTTTGTACACCTCATTGCCGGATGCCGATCGCCGGATCAACTTCACTTTCGAAGCATTCGCCCGACCCCCAAGGCCGCCGGTCGTCGCCAAGACTTCAAGCAAGGTCGTATTCATGTTAGCCAAGGTAACAACCGAAGCCCTTCCTGACTCACCGGGAAATATGTACACTCGGTTGTTCTGAACGCGCAATATCACGAACGGTTCAATGTAAAAACTCGCATATGCCTCTTCCAATAATTCCTCTGCTTCTTCGATGGTCAATCCTTCCAAACGGATGTTACCAAGCTCCGGCAGTTCAATCAGACCATCGGGTTTGACCAAGTAACTCATTCCTCCCTGCCCATTCATCTGCTGGTTCATCTGCTGATTCATCTGCTGGTTGCCACTTCCATTTGAACCTCCTGCAGTGACTTGATTCAGGCGTTGCCCTTTGTTGGAAAAAAGTTGAAACCGCAGCATATCGTTCGGTGCGATGCGGTAACCACTGGACTCCATCTCCTCCAGAGGTGAGAAGTCGAAGTCATCTCCGGTTCTGAACATGATGTCCCGGTTGATTGTGCAACCGGATAAAAAAAGGATGATCAGCCCCAAGAGGCCCCATTGCGTGCTGAAAATGTTTGGCATTGTCATGCGTTGTGGTGTATCGTCGTGTCGTGAATTCTCCCCTCAGATGAGGTTCAAAACCGCTGCAAATTACCAATGAATTTCGCACCTCCCACATTGGACCGGAACAACGGTATCTTTGCCCCATGTTGCAGAGCTCCTCGCATCGATTACGGGCCATGGAACCCGAGGATTTGGATCTTCTTTTCCAACTTGAGAATTCAACTGAAGAGTGGTGGATGGGCGCCCAGCTTGCTCCATTGAATAAAGCCACATTGCAGCGTTACATTAACGGAGACCATGACTTGTACCGCGATTTACAATTGAGGCTGATCGTCGAAACAACCGAGGGGGTGGCGGTTGGTGCGGTTGACTTGTACCAACTCGACCCGAGAAATCGCCGCGCGGGTGTTGGGGTGGCAATCGCCCCGGGCCACCGCCAGGCTGGGCATGCCAAAGCAGGTCTTCAGCTCCTCGTTGATTATGCGACAGAACATTTAGGACTTCATCAACTTTGGGCCGAAATACCTGCGGTGAATGATCCCAGCTTGCGTTTGTTCGAGGGAGCAGGCTTCGCGAAAGGTGGTCGCTTCAACGATTGGATCCGCCATGACCAAGGCTGGAAAGATGCCATCTGGGTTCAACGCATCTCCACTCACCATGAATAAACGATTGAGAAACTTGCTCCTCATTTGGGGGCTGGCAGCCACGGCCTCTGGAATTTGGGGAATTGCCAAGTATCAACTCTGGACAGCGCCTGTTGGCCCCTCTTCCAACTGGTGCTTGGATGTTCAACCGGGTACAAATGCCATGGAAGCATTGAAGGAGTCGCATCCGGAGGTCGCAGCGGTCATTGATTGGCGCGGATGGAGCATTTACCCGGGTCGCTACTGCACGGTCGGCACCCAACCCGCCAATCAGATTGCCCGGCGAATCGCTACCGGTCAACGCGAAGAAGTCAGTTTGCCCGTCCCCTCCAAACGAACCGTTGCTGAAATTGCGGGCCATCTGGCTCCGCGAATCTGGGCCGACAGCGCTTCCATCGTCGCAGCCCTTGATTCAGACAGCATGCGCTGGCAAATCATCCCCAACACCTACCGCGTCTATTGGGAGTGCGACGGGGAGCAATTGGCCCATCGGCTGAGAACAGAAAGCCAAAATTGGTGGACCACCAGGCGCCTCAAACAAGCCTGGAGCATGGGGCTCACACAGCAAGAAGTGGTCACACTTGCCTCCATTGTTCAAGAGGAAACAGCCTCCTTGAAGGAAGCCCCCCGTGTGGCAGGACTCTACTTGAACCGGTTGAAGAAGAAAATGCTCTTGCAGGCCGATCCAACTCTGAAATTTGCCCTGGGAGATTGGGGCTTACGCAGACTGTTGGATGAGGATAAAAAAGTCACTTCACCCTACAATACCTACCGAAATCCAGGTCTTCCACCCGGTCCAATTCGCATTCCTGAACCAATGTACATCGAAGCTGTTCTCTTTTCCGAGAAACACAATTTTCTGTACATGTGCGCCAAACCAGATGGATCGGGAACCCACGCCTTCGCGAGGAACTATACACAACACCTGCGCAATGCGCGGGAATACCAAGCCATGTTGAACCGTGAACGCATCTACCGCTAAGGGCAAAACAAGATGAGAGGAAGAGGAAACTACTGGGCAACCTGCGTCACCATTGCACTGACCGCTTGCTCTGTCGCTTCAGCGCAAAACATCGATCAACGACGGGCACTTGGGCAACGGATTACCACGCCCATTGCCCTCGATGGCCAACTTGACGATGAAGCATGGGACATGATTCCTGTGCAGGGCGATTTCACACAGTATTCTCCCAACCCCGGGGCAGATCCTAACCAGCAAACCTCGGTGCGATTCGGTTACGATGACAACGCCTTGTACATCGGAGCTCGCATGTGGGATGATTCTCCAGATTCGATTCTCCATCAATTAAGTGAGCGGGACCGCACGATGAACACGGACGAGTTTGGAATCTGGTTCAGCCCGTTCAATGATGGCCTCAACGCCGTGCGGTTCATTACGACACCTGATGGAATCCAAATTGATCAGAAAATCTCAACGACGGGAGATGACTCATCCTGGGATGCGGTGTGGGATGTGGTGTGCCGGATAGATTCCTTGGGATGGGTAGCTGAATTTAGAATTCCTTGGATGGCGTTTCGATTTCCGGAGCGAGCCCAACAGTCATGGGGCATGAACATGTACCGAAGCGTTCGTCGCCTGCGGGAGGAAAGCGTTTGGAATCCCATGGATCCAACCCAGCGTCTCCTCAACCAAGGCGGCATGCTCGAGGGCATCGATGGAATTGTCCCTCCCTTGCGGCTCAGCCTTTTTCCATATCTCAGCGCATACCAAGATTGGAACAGCGCTGAAACCGCGCAATCTTACAACGGCGGAATGGACATGAAAGTGGGAATCGGAAACGCGTTCACCTTGGACATGACGTTGATCCCCGACTTTGGCCAGGTCGTCACGGACAACTTGGTGCTCAACTTGTCTCCTTTCGAAATTCGGTTCAATGAAAACAGGCAGTTTTTCAAAGAAGGGACGGAACTCTTCAATAAAAGTGGCATTTTTTATTCGAGAAGAATCGGAGAAGAAGGCCGGCTTTTGAATGCGTCAAAAATCTCAGGACGTTTTTCCAATGGGCTGGGTTTGGGGCTTTTGCAAGCTGTCGCCACCGCGCAAGAGGACACTTCGCTCGTCTCCTACACTGTAGCTGTTGTAGATCAAAACTTACCGAACAATGGATTTGCTACCACAACCACCAGCCTGGTAACCCGGGAAGGCGCAGGATATGATGCATGGGTCCAAGCATCTGATTTCGAACTCCGAAATCCTGCGAATACGTGGGCACTGAAAGGAGGTGGATCATTCAATCAAAAGTTTGATGCAGATTCTCTCAATGACGATGAAGGCCACATGTGGAATTTAGCCGTTAGCAAAATGGCCGGCAACTTCACCTTCGACCTCGGGCATTTCGTGGAATCCGCTCATTATGATCCCAATGACCTCGGTTATTTGCAAGCTCCCAATGAAGTAGCAACCTTCCTCAACATCGATTATGGCATGTTCGAACCGAGGGGGCGATGGAATCGCATCAAATGGTCATTTGAGGCGTCCTATAATCAAATCGAAGCGCCTAGGCTGTTCAATAATTGGTTCCTATCTGCTTCTTGCAGAGCGACAACCCGCCAATTCAATACATGGAACCTGGAGGTGAATTCACAGCCGGTGGATGGGAACAACTACTTTGCTTCCCGTATCGAAGGGCGAATTTGGCAAGAGCCCGCCTGGTACAGCATCAATGGCTGGTATAGCAGCGACTATCGAAAGCAATTCGCCATTGATTTGGGTTACTGGCACGCAGGAGGAGGGACCTACCGAGATTGGAAGGAAAACACCTACCGCTTGGCACCTCGCTTTCGATTCAATGATCGCCTGATGATGACATACGTTTGGAAGCTTACGGACCGAAATCAAGAGCGAGGTTGGGCTTTTCTGGATACCCTCGAATCGGGCGAGCTTACGAGTATTTTTGGCAAGCGAGAAAACACCGAACTAACCCAAGTTCTCAATCTCTCGTACATCTTTACAAATCGCATGAGCTTGACATCTCGGGTGCGTCATGCATGGAGCCAAGTCATGTATGATTCATTTTATGAGCTGCCCAGCTCAGGCAGTCTTGACCCCGCTCCGTACAACTCCGATTATGCCCCTAGCGATTACGACTTGAATTATAACGCTTGGAGCATTGACCTCGTCTACCAATGGAATTTTGCTCCAGGTTCAGAAGTGAATGTCGTTTGGAAAAACCAATTGTTTCAGCAAACGCAGGCAGGTGAAATCCCGGGATATGCGTTGCCCCAAACCTACGGAAACAACTTCGCGCAAATGCTTGAGTCAGGATTCTTTAATAGCCTGTCAATCAGACTTGTATCGTTTATTGATTACAGTAGATTAAAGCAAGGTCTGCGAGGATTTGAGAAATGACCCCCTCTCCACGGAAATGCTTCATTTGAAGGAAACGGTCCCGCTCCACTCTACCCGGTTGCCCGCAGCATCCGTTGCCCAAATTTCCAAGGCTTGCTTCGTCGCTCTTCGGTGCTTTTGATCGCTGCATTCGTACCAAATTCGCTCACGCTTCGGATCCCAACGGAAAAGGATCCACTCTCCGTCCAATCGCGCTCCGTATGTTTCAATACCCGATAATTGGTCGGACAAATCAAACCTCAATTCTCCCACACCTCGCACCTCAAGCTCATTTGAATCGGATGTTCGGTATTGGCGATGTGGCCTTAAAAGTGGCGCGATTGTATCACGCACCAATTGATAAATCCCACATGTTTTGGTTTCAAAAGAAAAAACATCCCCCCGCATCGTCCTCCCCGTGTATACACCTTCAATTCGACCGGCTTGATCCATTCGCACGGCGATCACTTTGTCTCGCATTCCAGAATCCAAAGGCAATTCAACGCTAAGCGGCAAGGAGGCCGGAACGCCCTGAGGACCAATTTGCCACCTTGCTTCAAGGCCTTGCCGAAACTGCAGCTCCAATGGAAATGCAAAGTCGTCGTAAAATACGTGCGCAGATCCCGAGGCTGAGGCCATTCCATTCCGAACCGCGAACGGCTCATCGTACCGGTACAGCCCTGTATCCTTTTCAGTCACTGGCGGCGCAAAAAGAAGATGCCAGCGCTCCTTCGACCCATTGCCATGCACATCCCATATCCTTAACTCAATGTCGCGAGCCAGCGAATCTCCACCGTCCAGTACGTCACTTGTCCGATAGGCCTCATAAATCGGCAATCGATTCCCCGGAAGCCTGTGCATGCGATGCACCTGTTCACCCGTGCGGTCCCAGGCATCATACACTGCATGGGCGTTCATATCGCGGTTCACGGAAAAATCCAAAGTGTCCAGTTCCCAGGCAAACCAAAGCATTCGATCCACGTACAACTCTGCCCGATATATCCCACATCGGTTAGTGGCCCCTTCCAAACGATCCAACGCCTCGAGACCCAGTCGGGCCTTTCCCTCAATCCGAATCGTCTGAGCCCCGGGACTGAAGCGGACCGGACGGTTGGAGCCATTCACTTGCGAGCCGTTCACAGGAAGGACCCACAACCCCTGCAATTCTGGAGCCACCGCATCCGGCACATCAAATCCCCAAAATAACGGGTTGATCGGATGTTGCGTTTTCGTGTCACGGACTTCAAAATGCAAGTGCGGTCCGCCACTGCTTCCCGAATTTCCCGACCACCCAATGGTATCTCCTTGCACAAACTTAAAAGCCCTCTTGGGACGTTCGTCTATTGAAAAACGCTGGCTGGCATACTGCTGCTCAACCACCCACTGCTCCAAAGTCGGCGCAAAATGCTGCAAATGCGCATAAACCGTGGTCAAACCTTGGGGGTCAGACAAATAAATCGCTCGACCATACCCGTAGGGAGAAACCTTCACCCGAGCAATCACCCCATCACTGGCGGCAAGCACAGGAAGCCCTTTTCTCCCCTCGGTTTTAAAATCCAACCCCGTATGAAAATGATCTTGGCGCAGTTCTCCGAAGTTACCCGCTAGAACCAAGGGAATATCCAGCGGTGCATTGAGCCCTTCAAACTGGCCAAAAACAGGCGGAAGCCCTGCCTCTTGGGCCATCGAAAACTCAGGCTTCAAACCGAGCATGGCCGACCATCCAAGGAAAATCAGCAACCCGAGTCCACGGGGTTTTTCGTTCATCAACATGAGGATTGCAAAACTAACATAGGAACCCAACGCGAAATACTATGAATTCGCACTTGCAGTCCGTAAGTTTGTAATGAACCACGGAAATGAACAACGATCCTGCAATAGCAACCCACAAACAATCGACAGCCGAAAGGCTAGAGTCCTTTGTGGAGCAGGCAGAAATGTTGGTGACGGCGTATGAAAAGCAATCCATTTTGCTTCAAAACACCCGGTTGGAATTGCAAAAATTGCAGAAGCAAAATGCAGAGATGAAAGATGAATTGGAACGATTAAATCCAAATCATCAGCGGATAGCGCATCAGCAATTGTCATTGGATGTTTCCCAAAGTTCACCCTCTACACATTTACCCCATTCTCAATCATCAGATACCCCAAGCATTGACCGCACAGACGTTCAATTGCTTTTGAGTGAAATAGAAACGTGCATCGCAATACTTGAGTCTTGATGGAAAGCATTCAAATTAACATAGCAGGAAGAGAGTATCCGTTAGAAGCACCTCGTCACGAGGTGGCTAATTTGAAGCGAGCAGCAGCCAAAATCAATGCGCAGTACGCAACCTTTCAAGAACAATTCCAAGTGGACGATCCAGTGGACTTACTGGCGCTTACGGCCCTTCATATTTCCGAATCGACCGAGCCTGACTCGTCGGAAGCAGATGGAATTTCGACGAAAACACTCAATCGCATGAACCGCATTTCTGAGCGCATGCAAGCAGCCTTGGCGGTCTGATACATATCAGACAATTATGGACATAACCACAATTTTAATTGGATCACTGGCAGGCCTTGTGGTCGGCGGAGGCTTAGGCTACGCCCTATTTAACCGCTTTCTTTCAAGCCAGAAAGAACAAATTCTAGCCAAAGCTGAAGAGCATGGCGAAAACATCAAGGAGAAAAAAATTCTGCAAGCTAAGGAACGCTTTATTGAACTAAAAGAGAAGCACAATAGCGAGACCAAGGAGCGCAATGCGGCTATTCAATCCAAGGAGGATAAACTGCGAAACGAGTTGAACAACGTCAAGAAGGAGCAAGACCGAGTGAAGTCCAAAGAAAGTCATCTGGACCGCGAAAAAGACAAGATTGCTCAGCGACTGGAGGCCCTCCAAAACAAAGGGAAAGACTTGGATAAAGAGCGTCAACGTGCCGTCGACTTGCTCGAAAAAATCTCCAACATGTCCGCCGATGAGGCAAAAGAAGTCCTCAAGGAACAAATCCTGAATGATGCCAAAGCATTGGCTTCTTCCCAAGTGCAAGACATCCTCGATGATGCGAAGCTGAAAGCAAGCCACGACGCGAAAAAGATCGTCATCCAGACCATTCAACGCGTGGCAACAGAGCACAGTGTGGAAAATTCTGTGTCCGTCTTTAACATCACCAATGATGATATTAAAGGCCGCATCATCGGCCGCGAAGGCCGTAACATCCGTGCTTTGGAAGCATCAACGGGCGTAGAATTCATTGTAGACGACACACCAGAGGCCATTATTTTGAGCTGTTTCGATCCGGTTCGTCGCGAGATTGCTCGACTTTCCCTCCATCAATTGGTAACCGATGGTCGCATCCACCCCGCCCGTATTGAAGAAGTGGTCGCCAAAGTCACCAAGAAACTCGACGAAGAAATCTTGGAAATCGGAAAGCGAACGTGCATCGACTTGGGCATACACAACATGAAAGGCGAACTAACGCGCATGGTAGGCCGCATGAAATACCGTTCATCTTATGGACAAAACTTGCTTCAGCACAGCCGAGAGGTTGCCAATCTTTGCGCTACCATGGCGGCCGAATTGGGGCTGGACACCAAAGCAGCGAAACGAGCCGGATTGCTTCATGACATTGGAAAAGTGAGCGATGAAGAAAGTGAGTTGCCGCACGCGTTGCTGGGGATGAAAATCGCCGAGCGATGCGGAGAAAAGCCGGATATTCTGAACGCGATTGGAGCCCACCACGATGAAATCGAGATGACAACGCTGCTCTCTCCCATTGTTCAAGTATGTGATGCAATCTCAGGTGCTCGTCCGGGCGCCCGAAGGGAAATGGTTGAAGCTTACATCCAGCGCCTGCGCGACCTCGAGAACTTAGCTTTGGAATTTCCAGGAGTCACCAAGTCTTTCGCAATTCAAGCGGGACGAGAACTGCGTGTTATGGTCGAAAGTGATCAAGTTTCAGACGACCAGGCAGATCAACTTTCAGTCGACCTTTCCCAACGGATCATGAATGACATGACCTACCCCGGTCAGGTAAAAGTCACGGTCATCCGTGAGAAACGATCTGTGAGCATCGCGAGATAAGCATGAGACGTCAGCCGCCTGCATTTGCAACCTCGATTCGATGGCAATCGGTCAACGTTGTGAGCCAGGTATTGCTGCAGTTGGTCTTCATCATGCTCCTTGCACGCTTGATTTCCAAAGCTGATTTTGGCATCATGTCCATCGCGCTTGTGGTGGTAGGCTTCATCGAGATTTTTGCCCAGATTGGCATTGGGCCGTCCTTGATTCAGCGTAAAAACCTTCAACCCGAGAACATCCGGGCAGCGTTTCATTTCTCTTTGGGGCTCGGAGGTGTTTTCTTTTTATTGATGTATGTGGCAGCGCCATGGATCGGAGAATGGTTCAACAGTGACGTCCTAACGAACGTCTTGCGTTGGATCTCATTCAGTTTCATTCTGTCCAGCATCGCCTTGATTCCGAGGAGCCTTTTGATCCGTCACATGCAATTTAAACGCCTATTTGCAGCGGCATTTATCAGCATGGCCATTGGCAACTTAGGAATCGGACTTGGCCTGGCCTACGCAGGCTATGGAATATGGGCGTATGTGGGAGCGCTGCTCAGCCAAAACGCATTGTTGGGAATAGCCTACTGGCTTATTCGGCCTGAAGGATCCCGGCACATCTGGGGCAAATGGTCTTGGCCAGATTTGCGCAGCATGTTGGTCTATGGAGGTAAATCGACGGTATTCAATTGGTTGAACTACACTTCAACCAAGGTTGATACATTGATTGTCGGAGAATTCAATCAGTCGAACGCTGCATCCACGGGAGGATGGAGTTCTACAGGAGTCTACGACAGATCGGCACATTTGATGTCCCTTCCCATTACC
>DBBR01000052.1 GCA_002292325.1 Flavobacteriales bacterium UBA979
GTTTGGTTGTCCTTGAGAATGGTTTGGTGCGGCTGCAGGTTGAGGGCGGGGCTGGGAACTGGTGATTCTGGCCGTACCGGCGAATCGGATTCTTCCTGTTGCACTTCGAGTGCCGCCTTGTAATTGGCATTTTCCAGAGTTTCGGGCGCCACAACCTGACCCGTTGCTTTCACTGTGTATTGGAAATCAACAGGCTCAGCCTTGAACGTCTCGTCAATGATGTACAATTGGTCTTTGACCCGTTTGCGGCCTTCGATGCAGAAGTCCAACAACTCCAACAATTCGTCGTCGGTAAGCACCTTATGGGGGTAGATGATCTTGGCCATCCCGGAAAACGACTTTCGAACGGCGGTTTTGTCACGAGTGGTCAACGAACCATCTAAAGCAATTTTCGCATCCAACAAAGGCGAGTAGTCGTGGTTCCGGAGCTCACGCAACAGCTCGGCCAGGTAGTCCACAATGAAACCATAATCTTCTGAGAAGACCGAAGACTTCAGAATCCGGACTTCCCAACCCGGGATGTACATGTGCATCCGATCCAGGAAGGCACCTTTTATGAAGCCCTCTGGTATCGACTCGAAGAGGTGCGAGTGCTTGAGCATGTACGGCACGTTGTGCTTCGTGTTGCCCACAAAAGCCATCGAAGCCGTGGCTTGGTAGGTGTCTTTGCCACGGTTAAAGCTTTGGTTGGCCATGTAGTTCTGCATGATCTTCACCAAATCCCCATCGGTGCGTTTGCCGCCCTTTTCTTGCTCAAACTCGTCGAGAGCCACCACGTCCCAGTACCCCACGAGTCCGATTTTATTGCCAGTATTGTTGACGAACAAGCGCGCCTTGGAAACGTCGCCTCCGGAGACGAGGACGCCGTGTGGCGACAGCTCGGAGAAGATGTGGGACTTACCGGTGCCTTTAGGGCCGAGCTCGATGAAGTTGTAGTTGTTTTCGACGTGCGGGATGAGGCGAGAGAGCTGAATGAATTTGTCGCGTTGGCTGAAAAATTCGGGATTTAAGCCGATGGAGTGCATGAGCAAATCGAGCCACTCCTCCGTCGTGAAAGCAGCACGTTGGGTGCGGTATTCTTCTAAGTCGACGTGGGCCACTTGAATGGGCTTGAGATCGGCAATGACCCAGCGCATGTCGCTATCGTCCTCGTGGGAATAGGCCATGGTCAAAATGCACCACACACCGCCGCCGCTGAGGAGTTTTTGGTTGTGGTCTACGATAAAATCCGAGACCGGCACCCCGCGCAGGCCCAAGTTGGCAAATTCCCCCTGGTACTGGTTGCTGCGCTCGTTGAGCACCACGTTGATTTTGTCGATGATTTTGTGGCTGCCGTTGGAGCGGATTTTGTGCTTGACAATCTCTGCATCTGACCGGTGAACGTAGTTTTCTTGAATGACGGTCCTCACCTTTTCCACCCCCTCTTCAATGATCGCTTCATCATCAATGGCGCAGTATTGCCCTAGCAGGTATTCGAGCACATAAGCAGGCACTGGGTTGTTGCCTTTGACCAACGCAACCAGATTCTTGCGAACAACTTTGCCTTCGAATGAAGCGATGATTTTTTCTTTCAATGCCATTAGAAATCGGGGGTAATGAGGGTGCCGTTGGTGATGCGAACTTCTTCGAGGGGGTTCAAAGAATCCTCCACATCGAATACTTTCAAGATTACGAAGGAATCATTCGCGGCTTCAGGTGTGAGGGTAAATTCAAGCACATGCATGCGCTCGGTGGGGTTCTCAGACGTCGAATTGAGTTGCAACATCTCTTGATTGCTTACCAAAAGGGCTGCGTCTCCGTCCTTGTGCAGCGCCACTGTGACCTCGCGCGATTTGTAAGTCTGGTTTACGGCGTCGGCTTGGAGCAAGTGAACTTTCAATCTGCTCGCAACTACACGTAGGTTCGCTGGGCTGACCAGGGTTACGCCCACCTTTTGGGTGATCTCCTCCCGTTTGCGGCTGCTCTCAATGAGCGGGACGATGAGCTCTTGCAAGGCCCCACCACCGTGTACGAACTGATGGCCTGAGCCCGACTGGCGGTAGCGGTTGACGGTGGAAGAAATCACCGCATACAATGGCGCGTCGAGGCCCGTTGCCGCAGACCACGGAATGCAATAGCCTGTGGTGCCCATATCGATGGGCTCCCCCGTTACCCCCCAGCGGTTGTGTTTGTCTTCTGTGGGCGCATTTTCCAACGGGTGGCGCTCAAAATCCGAATCCACAAGCTTTCGATCATTGTACAGGAATCCATGGTCAGCCGTGACGATGACGCGTGACACACTCAGCGTGGCGTGCAAGGTGCCGACCAACTTCCTCAAATCTTCGACTGCATCTTCCACCGCTTCAAACGTGAGGTGCTCCGTAGGGCGTTTGTCCCCCACCGAATCGATTCGGTCGTGGTACACATACACCCGTTCGTACTTGAAGAGCTCTCGGCGCTCGGCTTGCTTCATAGCAAACACATCGCTCGCTTTCACGGTGATGGAATCCGTAAATTCAGATTGGAGCACCTGCTCCCTTTTGGTGCTGTCAGTAGCAATGCCATTGGCCAAAACGCCTTTGTCGGCATCCCAAGTCTTCGCCCCGGGGAGCAACATGGCCATGCCCATGCTCGTTCTGGATGGAATGTTGGCCACCATGTGCCGCATTTGGGCGGTGTTCTTGGGGTCTTGGTGCAAGGCGGCGAGCAGCTCTTGGCCGGCCTCGAAGCGCAGAGCATCTGAGATGATAACCGCCACTTTTTGCTCAAGCGGAGCAATTTCCTCCGCATAAAAATTGCGCTGTAACGGCTGATTGAGCGCCTGAAAGTCGAAGGATTGGTCCTCAAAGCACGCCAACCATTCGCGGTTCAATTCAACCAGGTGCTGCTCGTATGCGCGGTTCAAAGCGGCGACCAAGGCATCCATCGCCCCTAAAAAGGCCTCGCCCGATGGGATGGCTGTTTCGTCCAAGGTGCGCCGGCTGTAGATGGCTTTGCGGTATGCCCGGTCTACGATGTATCCGCGCTCCGTGTACGCTTGGATGTAGTGCTCCGGTCGATCCAGGCTGTAATTGCCTTGGTGTTCTTGGATGGCATTCAGGCAAGTTGCGGCTTGCGTGGCAAAGGCCATGACCGCCTCGCCACTGGTCGTCAAGGACAAGCGGAGGGTTGTGTTTTTCTGCAGGCGCTTCAGCACTTC
>DBBR01000055.1:0-2557 GCA_002292325.1 Flavobacteriales bacterium UBA979
GGGTGCTTCGCGCATTGAGGTCCGTGTGGTGGATGCAGGGCGGACGCTGATCCAAGTGCTTGATAATGGAGCAGGCATGGTGTCCGCAGATGCGGCGCGGTGTTTCCAGCGGCATGCCACTTCAAAAATTAGCGTAGCGGAGGATTTGTACAGCATTGTTTCGAAGGGGTTCCGAGGGGAAGCACTGGCCTCCATCGCCTCCATCGCTCACGTCGAATTGAAGACCCGTCATATCAGTGAAGAACATGGTGTTCTGCTGCAATTGGAGGGAGGAAAAGCGGCAAATCCGATGCCGTGCGCATTTGAGGAAGGCACTCAAATTTCAGTGCGGCATTTGTTTTTCAATGTCCCGGCGCGCAGGAATTTCTTGAAATCGGATGCCGTTGAATTGCGGCACGTCATCGATGAATTTCACCGGCTGGCTTTGGCCCATGAAACGGTGCATTTTTCCCTGCATCACAACGATTCTGAGCTATTCAACCTGAAGGCCTTGTCTCGTCGCAAACGCGTCGTGGGGGTTTTTGGCAGCAAATACGATGAGCGTCTGGTCCCGGTGGAGGAACACACCGATGTGGTAAGTGTAGAGGGATTTGTAGGCAAGCCTGAATTTGCTCGTCGTACGCGCGGGGAGCAGTTTCTATTCGTGAACCAACGCTTCATAAAGCATCCGTTGTTGCATCGCACGATCATGGATGCCTACGAAGGATTGCTTCCTCGGAATCAATACCCCTTGTACGTCCTGTTTTTGACCATTGACCCTGCCCGATTGGATGTGAACATTCATCCCACCAAAACAGAAGTCAAGTTCGATGAGGAGCGCCATGTGCTTTCCTTATTGCTTCCTGCAATTCGTCGCGGTCTCGGAAAGTATGCAGTTGCTCCGTCCCTGGATTTTGATCAGGAGACAGGGTTGAATATTACGCCATTGGACCCGTCGCGTCCTGTTTCGGAACCATCGGTAACGGTGAATTCGGATTACAATCCGTTTCGGACTCCGTCTCAAGGTTCCCAGCGTGCAGGAACACCTTCGGATTCGTCAAATCGCCAAAGTGGCCATGCGCTGCGCCCCGGCCGCGGACAAATGGATGCTTGGAAAAAACTTTACGGTGATGCCCTCACTACTGAGGCACCGTCGGTTCAGGAAGCCAATGCATCCTTGGAACGATTCGATTTGGACATTCGCGGTGCATCAGCGCCGCTATTGAGCGATCAATCGGTGGACCAGAAGCGCTCTGTCTTCCAATTTCAGCAGCGCTATGTGGCCACGAGCACGCGATCGGGAATTTTGTTGATTGATCAGCATCGCGCCCACCAGCGTGTTTTGTACGAACTGTTGGTGACGCAGCTCCAAAATGAAACTTCCTCCATTCCCGTTCAGCGGTTGTTGTTTCCAGAGGTGGTAGAGTTGAATGCGGGCGATCGGCATTTCGTACTCGAATCCAAAGATTGGCTGGAGCGCATGGGATTGTTGATTGAGCCCGATGACGCAGGCGTTCAAATTACTGGAATGCCTGCCGAAGGGGACTCTACGCCTGCATTGTTGATCGAAGCAGTGTTGGAAGACGACGGCAATGATCTACCGGGCATATCGCGTGCGGAACGCGTCGCTGCTCAGATGGCGCAATCGATGGCCATTCGAGCAGGTAAGGTGCTCAAGGAAGAGGAGATGACGGATTTGTTGGACCGTTTGTTTGGTTGTTCTGCTCCTGACCGCGACCCGTTTGGTCGTCGTGTGATTGTTAACTTTGATGCCAACGACATCGAGCAACGATTCCAATAATGCTTCAAAATGCCCCACAGGTTGTCAAAAACCTCATCATCATCAATGTCCTTTTCTTCGTTGCTTCCATGCTCGTTGGGGAGGATCAAGCGGTGACGTGGCTCGCGGGCACCTATCCAGGCTCGCCGTTTTTTCAACCATGGCAGATCATCACCCACATGTTCATGCATGGCGGGTTGGGTCACTTGTTTTTCAACATGTTTGCGCTGTACATGTTTGGCAGCCAGTTGGAACGGTTATGGGGGCCGCAGCGTTTTTTGAATTACTACATCATCAGTGGACTCGGGGGTTTTTTCTTGCATGAGTTTTTCATTGGTTTGGATTTCTACCAGACGTACGGAACGTTTTTCCCGGATCGGGCGCAATTGGTGCCGAGCGGCATGACCGATAGGCAAGCCATTTACATTTTGGAAAGTACATTCGGAAGAGTGGTCGGTGCTTCGGGTGCTGTATTCGGTATTTTGCTGGCATTTGGATTGCTCTTTCCGAATACCCGTTTGATGCTCTTGTTCCCGCCGATACCGATCAAAGCGAAATACTTTGTTATGGGCTACGGTTTGATTGAGCTGGGCCTTGCTTTGGACAACGGCTCAGGCGATAATGTTGCCCATTTTGCCCATCTGGGTGGCATGCTGTTTGGCTATATTCTGCTCAAACGATGGCAAAAAGAACGTGGAACATTTTATTGAAGCGGATGTGGGAGGAGATTAAAAAGCAATGGGCAAGTGGTGGCATTCTGAACCGATTGATTTTATTCAATGTCGGGGTGTTCGTTGT
>DBBR01000055.1:2719-3056 GCA_002292325.1 Flavobacteriales bacterium UBA979
GATTGTTTGTTTCGGAATTTGGCCCTCGTCGATTGCTGAGCATGTATTTTGTGGCAGGCCTAGCAGGCTTTCTGCTTTACGCCATTGTGCTCAACGTCTTTCCAGGAATGCGCCAAGGAACTTATGCATATGGTGCAAGTGCAGCAGTAATGGGCATCATGGCGGCCGCAGCAACGGCGCAGCCTAACCGAACCATCAACCTCGTTTTTTTGGGTGCGGTACCGCTGAAATACCTCGCGATCGGTTGGATAGGATTGGACTATTTTGCGTTGAGTGGTTCGGATAATACAGGGGGGCATTTGGCGCATCTTGGCGGAGCGGTGTTTGGTTATTTTGC
>DBBR01000058.1 GCA_002292325.1 Flavobacteriales bacterium UBA979
GTTGAGTGGATTGTGGGCATCGTCCATGGTGTGCTCGGCGGAGCAGCTATCGGTGCGTACAATTCTAAGATCAGCTGAGAGTTTGGCCTCACTAAGCACCTCTGTTTCGAATTCCTGCCAAGCAGACTGAAATGCCACATTGCCTACGTCCAGTACCTCCGAGTGGTTAGTACCTGCGACCACAACGGACATGTGACGGATGGATGGATGTGGGAGAGACGCCATGGTCGATGATGCTTGAAATCGGGTACCTCGATGACAATTCAAGGTTGCATTGAAGGTTGGGTAGAGTGCATAGAAGGCATCTTCTTTTGCCTGACGTTGGGTAAACTCGTTCGGGTTCGGAATCAGGTTTAATCCGTTTTGAAACCCCGTGTCTCGGCTCGCAATGACTTGCTTGCCGAACCATCGGAACAGTTTCCGACGCTTCCAAAAGACATAGCGTTCTCGCCAAGTTTTCTTCACCTTGAAAGGGGGGTCGAATAGCGCGATGGGGAGCACTTGTTCGCCCAAGTCCGTGAGTTGGTCAGCGATTGAAATGGCGAGGGTATAACCGATGCAAAGGGCTGCAATGGAATAGGGGCCAGTCGGTTGAATTTGTTGCATGTGACGGACGTATTCGGTCGCCCAGTCGCTGATGTCATTGAACCCATTGATTTGGGCCAAATCGAAACCAATTCCACGAAATGCATGAACTGGCCGATCCGCGGCAATCATTGACAAAAAAGCGGGGCTAACGAAGGCTTCACCTTGCCCTCCATGCACGAGAAATAAGGGCAAGCCAGCGGCGCCTTCACGCAAGGTGACGACTACGCGCTCAGCTTGCTCACTGACCAGGCCTTGATGCAGCGCTTTCAGCAGCCGAGCAATTCCTCCAAGTGTCGGTTCGGCTAACAAATCGGCCAGCGCCACGGTTTTTCCACATGACTGCTCAAATCGAGCATGCAGTGTCCCCCAAGCGAGGGAATCTCCTCCGGCTTCGAAAAAATGCGTATCCGCATTCAGCGTGCCACTGAATCGTTCGATTTCTTCCTTAAACCAGATGCCGACTAATGCCTCGTAGCGGTCGAATGACTGGGAGCAAGCGCCCGTGTTGTGGTTAAGCGCACGCGCTTCAAGCACTGGGAGGTCACGTTTTCCATTCGAATTGAGAGGCAGCGCGTCAAGCAATTCCCAGTGCGACGGTATGGCATGAGCAGGCACATGGTTTGCGAGGTGCGATTGGCACGCAGCGATGGCGTCTGCATCCGAGGTTGCAATCCAACCTACAAGCTGTGGCTTTGAGCCTTTGTGGAGGACAATGGCCACGTCGTTAACCATCGGCAGGGTGCGCAAGTGGGATTCGATTTCATCCAAATCCAAAGCCAAGCCGTTCAACTTTACCCGGCGATTCACCCGTCCAGTAACCACCAATTGCCCTTGTTTCCACGTTCCGAGGTCTTCCGAAATAAAACTCCAACTGCCATCTTCAGATGGTTCAGAGAAGCAAGCGCTTTGGGCATTTGTGGGGTTCAGGTATCCGGGGGAGAGGAAAGGCGAATTCAATCGAATGCGCCCCTTTCGGCCTTTAAACTCCAAAAGATCAAGCTGAAGAAACGGGGCAGACCAGCCAGCCTCTAGGTCCTCAACGGTCTCAATTGATTCCATGGCGATTACACTCGCTTCAGTGGCGGCCAAATGGTTGAAAAGTGAGGCCCGTTCAGGCTTCACTTTTTTCCACTGCCTTACTTCCAATTCCCGAACCGGCTCCCCTCCCAAATCAACGGCATGGAGGGAAGTAAACATAGCCTGTGCATTCGGAAAGTTTACCCACGTCCTGAATACGGAAGGAACGGTGTGTAAGATGTTCAATTGCACCGTTCGCAACCACTGCGCACCATGGTGAACACCGTGTTTTCTCAGATCAAAAGCATAAATGCAGGCGCCATTCATCAAGGTCCCAAGGACATCCATCATGGTGGCACTGAAAGCTGGCGAGTACAACCATGAAACCTTGGTTCCTGGTTGAATGCCCAAGGTCTTTGCAAAAAGCTGTGCGAAGTGCGCGATGCCCTGATCTGATTGCATGACTGCCTTAGGAGTCCCCGTGCTACCGGAAGTGTAGTAGATGTTGGCCAATTTGAGATCGGGGAGTAAGGCAGCGTCCTCCAGCGACACAACCGATTCGGTGATCCAATACCTCGGTTTCGTTTTACGGCGAATCCCCGCTACTACGCCCGAAGGTGCTTCGACGTCCACCGGAATAGCAACCCCACCGGCCATCCACGTCCCGAGAAGCCAAATCAAAAACTCTGCGGAGTTGGGCAATTGAAGGGCGACCCCCATTCCTTGGGCACCTGAGAGGCTGCGGCTTGCAGATTCCGCTCTCGCCCAAAGTTCAGCGTAGGTTAGACATCCGGAACTTGTTACGACCGCTAGGTTATCTGGGCGATCCAATACCTGGTGTTGAATGGCTTTCAAAGTGAACATGGGTCAATCTTTTGAACCAGTAATCATGATGACGCCCTTGCCTTCGGCAGCAGGATGGCAGGATTCCCGCAGTTTACGGACACCTGCGAGGGTAGCAGCCGCTGCAAAGCACGCTTGGATTCCTTCCGCAGCTAAGGTCGATTTGGATGCGCGAAGTTCGTTCTCATCAACCGCGACAAACGCCCCTTTAGTAGACTCGATGACTTGGACCAGATACGGGTAGGATGCTACGGGATTGCCACGTAAGATGGCAGCTGCAAGTCCTTTCGGGTTCCGTTCAATGTCTAAATCTTCGATGGTTGAATGCCCTCGCTCGTAGGCATTGACCACGGGGGCGCAACTGGTTTGTTGCACCGCAATCATGGCCGGAATGTGGTCAATCCAGCGCAATTTAAGGGCTTCTTGAAACGCGGAATAGGCCGCGATGATTCCCATGCCACTGGATATAGCTTGGACAAAAAAGTCAGGAGAGCACTGGTTTTGTTCTAAAAATTGTTCGATGGCTTCGAGGTAAGCCGTTTTCAAACCTTCGCGACGAAATGGATTGAAAAAACCGCCATCACTGTGATGGCCATTTGCTGCGGCATAGCGCTTTGCCCGCTCACCTGTTTCGACGAAGTCTGCTTGTTGAATGCGCAGGGTTACGCGATCACCGAGGTATTGAATGCGGGATTTGTGTGATTCAGGGACAAATACGTCGACGGATAATTTGGGGTAAGTGGTGCGTGCGGCATGGCAATAGCTATTGGAAGAATTTCCGGTGCTCGCGACTACCAAATGGTGAACGCCTAAGGCCATGAATGCTGGGACGGCTACTGCCGCTTGTCGGAATTTCGTGTTTCCAATGGGCAAGGTCCCGTCGTTTTTTGCCCAAACATCAAGATCTGAGGATAACTTCTGAAGTGAGCTCGAAGTTTCGGACCAATGGTGCCGATCCAATGGCAAGAGGGGAGCATACCGGTTCATTCCCTTGCCTTGTAATGGCCTCGAATAAGCGGGGTACACAATCTTCTGCGCACCGCCGCATTGAACGCATTGGAAGTTCAAGGATGGGGAAGTTTGCAGCTTGCATGAAAGGCATTCAAACTTCACGTCTTTCCGAACGGTAGGTTCAGTTTTATATATAGCGGTTGGATCAAGCATCTTCGAGGTAGTTTGAAACGAGCTGAGTGAGGGATTCGGCGCAATGGGGCGCGATTTTAATGCCATAACCACCGAGAGCCGAGAATGTGAAAAGGCCTGGCTTTTGCTGACTTGCTATAACGGCCGGTAGGCGGGAAGGTTGAAAGCTTCGCACTCCAGCTGTGATTTGGACTGAATCCAAAGGGGCATGATCAAACCACTGTCGCATCGCTTGTAAAGAAGATTTCACCGCATCTTGGTCGGGGATCTCTCTTCCTGCAAGACAAGGCCGGTCATCCACAGGAGACAGGAACCACTCGCCGTCAAAAGGCCGAGCAAAAAATGCATCGGAAATTTCGTGTACCATGGGAATTCCCGACAGGTTTTGGTTCGATGGGATGCGCGCCCAAATGGCCGTTCTGGCCCGATTGTCTATGGTGAGAGTCGGTTCTCCGGCTAGTGTTGCAATTTCATCAGCCCAGGCCCCTGCAGCATTGATGACAGCGCGGCTATCGATCACTTGACCGTTTTCTGTGACCACCTTCCAACCTTCCGCCTCTTGAGTGATTCCGACAACCCGTGAACCCGATCGGATAGCAACTCCTTTTTGCCCTAAATACAGTTTTAAATCTTTGATAAGTCGTACGATGTCGATGAATCCGTGCTCTGAATCGAAAGCATAGGCATCCCCTGCTTTTTTTTTCAAGCCCAGTGGTTTCAATCGTTCCTCGGCCTCACTGGAAGGAATAATTTCAAGTGGCTTTCCGTTGGATTTTGTGCGTTCAATGGTTTTGATAAAAGCAAGTTCTTGGCCTTTTCTCGATAAAAAAATCTTTCCTTCAAAAGAGACATAACCGGGGCCCTCGCTCCAAAAAGGCCGATTGAGAATGGTCAGGCTTTGTTCAGCAAGCGAGCACACCTCGGACGAACCAAAATGAAGGCTAAAGCTCGCGGCATTCTTCCCTGTCGCGTGAAGG
Organism: Flavobacteriales bacterium UBA979; assembly: GCA_002292325.1. Classification (GTDB taxonomy): domain Bacteria; phylum Bacteroidota; class Bacteroidia; order Flavobacteriales_D; family Sanyastnellaceae; genus UA16. Next base: position 4,569 of record DBBR01000058.1, read on the forward strand.
GCAATCCCTAACTCGCGTTCGAGTAACACAACTCTTAGTCCTGCTCGGGCCTGATACGCTGCTGCCATCAAGCCCGCAATCCCACCGCCAATGATGGCTACATCGAATTTTGTCATCCTACAGAAACGGAAAAATAGGTATCAAGGTTTCGATTGCTTATTTTTCTGAGATGATTGATAGAATTATGAAACGCTTTCGCCGGAGCGGCAAGTCATGGGACCAGCAGTTTTCCGACACAACCGCAGTTCCGCCATGGCGGGGACGTACGGCTTTGGACGTGCACGAGCGAGCGTTGGATTCAAGTTGGATTAAGCCCGATTCTGACATCCTTGATGTTGGTTGTGGAGAAGGAACGATTACCCTTCGACTGGCAGAGCGCACAAGCGGCCGGATTCATGGCATTGACATCTCAAACCTTGCCATTGATTTGGCCCAAAAAGGTGCCCAACTGGCCAACGCATCTCATCGGCTTACTTACGAGGTCGTCGATTTGTTTGATTCGGACGGATTTCTTAACCAAAATAGGTCACGGTTCGATCTTGCCGTCGACGTTGGTTGCTTTCATAATTTTCAAAAAGAAAATGATGAAATATTCATCATCAAGCTAATGGCCGAATTGCTAAAGCCTCATGGCAAGTGGCTGCTTGCCATGAGGGCTTTTCGTGATGAGTCGAAAACCTCCTTTCAGCAAGAAGAGCAGCAGCTCACAGACCATTTGCGTGCAGTCACTTCGGGATTGTTTCATCTAGAGCGGGTTGAGAAATGTGACCTGACCGGGCCAAATTCACCGAAGGAGATGCCCGGCTTGGCCTTCTTCTTTGTGAAAATTTAGTCGAGTTGACACCTGGGCTTCCCCACGAAAACTGCAAGGTCAGTTAAACCTAAGGGGGCTTACTCGTTGAGTGGATTGTG
>DBBR01000071.1 GCA_002292325.1 Flavobacteriales bacterium UBA979
GCATCAAGCTCTAGCGTTGTGACACCCGGACGAATCCTTTGTGCCACAGCAGCTAACGTTTTCCCAACAAGCAAAGAACTATCCCGAAGGAGCTCAACCTCTTCGTCCGTTTTAATGTGCACGCGTCGGCCGAAACTCATTTCAGGTTATCCCGTAATGCCGCCCACAGGTGACTGTGGTCGACCACGCAATTTCCCAGATTTCATCAACCCGTCATAATGACGAGAAAGCAAGTAGCTTTCAATTTGTTGAAGGGTATCTAGAATGACTCCCACCATAATCAGCAACGACGTACCGCCGAAGAAAATGGAGAAGCCTTGCGCTTTCGTTAATCCAAGGCTAAATACAATCGCTGGAAGGATTGCGATAAAAGCCAACATCAATGATCCCGGTAATGTGATATTTGACAATACCCTCTCCAAGAAATCCGCTGTGGGCTTTCCAGGTTTAACACCAGGAACAAAACTGTTTTGACGCTTCAAGTCGTCCGCCATTTGATTGGGGTTGACCGTGATCGCCGTGTAGAAGTACGTGAAGACGACAATCATCACAAAAAAGATGACGTTGTACCAAAGGCCATTGAAGTCTGCCAGGCTCTGAATAGCAGCGTTATCCTGGAAGGTTTCACTTTGTGTCAAATACAGTGGAACGAACATGATCGCCTGGGCGAAGATGATCGGCATAACACCTGCTGAATTCACTTTCAATGGAATATAGCTCCTTGCACCCTCACCTTGCGGCAACTGGCTTCCGCCCGTTTGCATCTTGGCCATTTGGACCGGCACCTTGCGCAATGCCTGCACCAAGGCAACACTTGCGCCAATGATGACCAACAGGAAGGCGATTTCTACCAAGAAGAAGAAAACCGATGAATCAGGGTGGATGAATTCTTGTATGAGCGCCTGAGGGAAAGTCGCAATGATTCCAATCATGATCAGCAAGGAAATTCCATTGCCCACTCCTTTGTCCGTAATGCGCTCACCGAGCCACATGATCACCAACGTAGAGCATACCAAAATCAAAACGGCACTGAACCACCAGAACGTCGATGGGTCTGCTACTGCACCTGGCACACCAGCGACCGATGTCGCTAAGTAACCCGGAGCCTGTACCAACGTAATCGCAATGGTCAAAAAGCGGGTGTATTGATTGATTTTCTTTCGGCCACTTTCACCTTCCGCTTGCATCTTTTGGACTGCTGGAACAGCAATTCCTAAAAGCTGAATAATAATCGAAGCTGAGATGTAGGGCATGATGCCCAGTGCAAAAATGGACGCTCGAGTGAACGCTCCTCCTGTAAAGAGAGAAAGGAGATCACCCAATCCACCGCTTCCTGATTGAGCCATTTGCTCTGCCAGCACATCACTGTTCACCCCTGGAATCACAATAAATGACCCGATTCGGTAAACCAAAATCAACCCCAAGGTGATTCCGATTTTTTGGCGCAATTCTTCGTGCTTCCAAATGTTACCGATTTGTGTAAAGAAATTCTTCATCTGGCAACGTTTAGGCTTCAGTAACTTCTCCGCCAGCTGCCTCAATGGCTGCCTTCGCAGATGCTGAGAATTTATGTGCCTCAACGGACACACCTGACTTTAACTCTCCACGGCCGAGAATTTTTACGAGGTCACGCTTTCCAGCTAACCCATTGTCTGTAATATCCGAAAGTGTGATGGCTTTCAGTTTCTTACGATCAATCAATTCTTGGAGTGTATCCAAGTTGATTCCTTTGTACTCCACTCGATTCGGATTCGTAAATCCAAACTTGGGCACACGGCGTTGAAGCGGCTGTTGTCCACCTTCGAAACCGATTTTGCTCTTGTAACCGGAACGTGATTTCGCGCCCTTGTGACCACGTGTTGAAGTACCTCCGTGACCGGATCCTTCACCGCGCCCAACTCGCTTGCGCTGCTTCCGAGAACCCTCTGCTGGCTTTAGATTGCTGAGATTCATGGCTTTTGCTGGTTAATTTATAGTTCTTCTACCTTGACGAGGTGACTCACTTTTCGGACCATGCCCAAAATTTGTGGAGTCGCTTCGTGTTCGACAGGATTGTGTAATTTCTTAATTCCGAGGGCCTGCATAGTGGCCTTCTGACGCTTTGGGCGGTTAATCGCACTGCGCACTTGGGTGATTTTGATTTTTCCCATGATCTAATGCTATTACCCGTTAAAGACTTTGCTAACTGAGATACCTCGCAGGTCAGCGATATCCTTCGCACTGCGCAGCTCTTGCAACGCGTTGTACGTCGCTTTCACGACATTGTGAGGATTGCTTGATCCCAAAGACTTCGCGAGAACATCCTTGATGCCTGCACTCTCCAATACAGCTCGCATGGCACCACCTGCGATGACACCCGTACCCGGCGATGCCGGACGGATCATCACATGTGCACCTGCATACTTCATCTCTTGAGCGTGTGGGATGGTCCCTTTCACGAGAGGCACATCAATCATATTCTTCTTCGCATCCTCAATGCCCTTCTGAATCGAAGTGGCAACTTCCCGGCTCTTACCCAAGCCATGACCGACGCGGCCCTTCTCATCCCCTACCACCATGATAGAGCTAAAGCTGAACGTGCGACCTCCTTTTGTGGTCTTCGCA
>DBBR01000045.1 GCA_002292325.1 Flavobacteriales bacterium UBA979
TTCAGCACGGATTGCACATCGCTCTTGGAATTCTTTTGGCAAAGACGTCGTCATGGGAACACTAAATTCCTTTTGCGTGAGCCACCCTTTGTCTTTTACAATTTTCTTGACTTGTGGAGTGATGTAGTGCAACCGATCCGGGGTGCCGTCTCCCGGCTGAATGCTCAAGGCCCGGCATGTTGCTTCAGTCACTTCCTCCACGTCCACATCAGAATTGCCAAGCAGGTGATAATAAATCAGGTAGGCGTCCAGTTCTGTAGCAAAAGCGCACCACCTGTTTTCTAAGTATTCGGTGAGGCAACCCTCTGGAAACTTCGCGGCCATTGCCGGATTTTTGGGCTCGTGCGTACCGTCAGTCAGCAGGAAAACACAATCAATGTCTTCTTTAAAAATGAAGTCCTCTGCCCGCTGCAGTGCCCTGCAGATATTCGTACCATGTCCACCCTTAGGCATGGGGATTGCATATGAATCTACCCAATCGCAGAGCGCATCCAATTCCGCTTGGTTACCGACTTGAATTCTTTGTTCTGGGTAGATATCATCTTGGAACGGAATAACAATCACTTCCGTGTCCTTGTCCTTTACCTCCCTCAGTGAGGTAATCATTTGCTCTTTCACTTGTTCCCAAATGCCATTGTCACGCATGGAAAGCGTAACATCCCACAAGTATATCTGCTTGGAATGAACTCCTTGTGCGATCGAAGCCTGATACATTCCAACGAGCAAGGCGGCCAAACTCATTATTCTAATTAATAACCCCTTCATGCGCCGAATTTAAGCAATAATTCTCTGCAATAGACGCAAGGTGAACCTTCTAGAACACAACGGCAACCTGATTTCAAGGGGTGATTCTTCTCTGTTTGAACAGAATTGCAGAGGCTATTTCAATTTGCCTCGTTGCATGCCGTCATATACCCAACCTCCTTCGCCATTTGGAATCCAAAAATGCAGATTGCGAATTAAATGGTGCATGATTCCTTGTTCAAACGTTACTGCATAAGTCGCATTGCCATCGATGTGCTTTGGAACGATCATGAGCCGACAATTGCGCAGGCTTCTCGGATGAGGTGCTCCGGGAGCGCTCAAATCAATTCCCATCCACTCAATTCGATGCTGAATCAGATCTTCAACAGGATCCCATTTTGTACTTCCCCGGTCACGCCCCAAAACATTCACTTCAGATTTAAAAAACGCAATCATTCTGTGATATGACACAGGCGTGAGCTTGGGCAACCACTTTGCTGCCATTTCTTTTCGGGAATGTTCATGTGGGTAAACAGTTCTTCGGATTGAACCCACGGAGGTGATGGAGCGCAAAGACTTCAGCATGGCTTTACGGATGCGGGGATCAGCCCAGTCCAATGCCTGCTCGTTCTCGCCCAAATGCTGGCGGAGTTCTCGGAGTTCTTGCTGATTTATCTGAATCTTTCGCTCCATGGCCGCTAGCCCTGACTCCATTTCATCCAAATCGGCTAACCAGCGACGCTCGGCAGATTCCTGGCCGTGAGGCAAACCTCCACCACTGTAACCGCACAACGCATCGAGGGTAGGAAACCGTCGAAGAACAGCCTCCGCCAAGGCCAATTCAGGTCTCCCCAGTTTCAACTCAGAAACGAGGAGTTTTTGTACGCTCGAGGATTCGAATCGCCCCAGAGTCGACAACTGTGCCGAAATGCTCTCCCACCAAGATTGGAAGGATGCAATGGGGATTCGATGACCCGCAGCTTCAAAATCAATGCCCACTGGTAATTGGTGTTCCTCCATCCATTCCCTCACTTTCTGAGGTGGCACCTTATCATCCTGCAACCCGAGCAACAAGAAAAGAGGGGGTACAACTTCCTTTTTCAATTCCAGCTCGAGTTCCAATGATCGTCCGACGACTGCAGGGTTGACGAACGCACCAACCACATTCAATTCCATGCACACGTGCAATCCAAACCAACCTCCCATGCTAGAGCCCACGACCACATCAGGTCCAAACTCCAGCNNCCTCATTCCATACACGACGCACATCCGCGGGATCATAATAGTTGACAACCGGAGCGTATAACGTGGAAGCCACCGTTTTCAAGTAAGCCCCTTTTTGTCCGGGACCATCGCTCTCCAGTCCGTGAAAAAAGGCAACTTTCATCGGCTATATTTTCAATTTACTTCGTGCGGGTAACGTGCTGTTAACAGCTAAAGTTACAACTGAATCTACACAACCAATCAATCCGCTCCAAATCGCGAGACAGCGGTTTTTTTTTTCACATGGCAACCTTTGACAGCACTTTTCTGTTTGGTTCTTAGAATGGCGCAGAGAAAAATAAAATGCACACCCCTTTTCATCGGCGGAATGCTCCTCGTTGGGATATCTGGGACCTCCCAAGTCGTCGAAGATTTTGACATCCGATTCCAAGCTCAGCAGAATGGTGGCATCCAATTCCTTGCCAACACGACGATGTTTTGTGGGACGGGAGCGGCATGCACCAATGCGCAGCAAGCGATGCCCATCACGGGCTGGCCACAAGACAACAACAACGGCCACCAGATGCAGTACTTTGACGGTGATGACGATCCAGAGACTTGGTGCTCCTCCTCTGACAGCCTTGCATTGGGGGCGTGCGCTCAGGTGGATTTCGCAGGACTTTATTGGGCTGGAAGATTGGGAAACGGATTCGTGCCCAATGAAGACCTTCGGGACCAAGTGAAGATTCGAGCCAACGATAACGACCCGTATACGGACATCATGGCAGATGAAGAATTTGAATTTGACGCCTCCAATGTGGACAATTATTGCTGCTTTGCCAACATCACCGATTGGGTAGCCAACAATCCTGTCAATGCGCGATACACCATAGCCAATGTCATCGCTGACCAAGACAATTCATCCTGGGGTGGATGGGTCTTGGTCATTGTTTACGCTGATGCGCTAGAACCTATGCGCAACCTCACAGTCTTCGATGGACTCGCCATGATTACCAGCGGCTGGGGCGGTGGTGGTGACAACAGCACCGTCGACGTGCCGATTTCAGGTTTTCTTACCCCGCCTGCTGGTCCAGTCGATTTTCAGCTGGGTGTCGTTGCTTACGATGGAGACAGAGGCGAAGGAGGCGATCAACTTGNNCATGACATCGACAATGTCTTCAACAGCACCCACAGTTCAAGCGGTGTCATGAATCCATGGCGTGAACCCGCTTTCAATAACACATTGGGCCATGATGCCAACGTCTTCATACCCGACAATAGCGGGTTCGATTACCTTACGAACAACGCCACCGAAGCCGAGATTCGTGTGACGACCGGAGGGGAATCCATCACCGTCCAGGTCATCACTTCCGTCGTGGATGTGTATGAACCGGACCTTCGTGCGACAGTGTACATAGAAGACCTCAATGGAGGTGTTGCCGAACCCGGAGACATCTTGGAGTACACGGTGGTGGGAAAAAATCTGGGGAGCGATGCTGCGAACAATGTATACATTACCACACAGCTCGACATTCGGACGAATTTCGTTCAAGGTAGCTTGGTTTGGGAAGCAGGTCCCTTGACGGGATGGATGACCGATACCGAGGGAGATGATCCCGGTGAATTCCTCGCCGACAACCAGGTCGTGCAGGTTCGAGTGGGTGCAGGAGCCACCGCATCGACTGGAGGTACTCTGATCAACAATCCCGTGGGTTTGGACAGCATAGCATACCGTTACCAAGTTCAATTGACGGATGACTGTCTGCTCCTTCAATGCAACAGCACACTTACGGCGGAAGCCGACATTTTTGGGGATGGGGCCATCTCAGGGAACGCACAGACCAACAACGGGGCGAGTGCACTGATTGACGGCGAAGGGTGTCCTGTGGGAGAAGTCACCGTGCTTGAGGTTCAAACAGGCGTCTGCCCACCTGTGGCAATCGAGCCTATGGGAACGACCTGCCTTGGCGACGACATCGCTCTCGAGGTTCCTGAATTTACCAACAATCCACTCGCTCAGTCCCTCGCAAATTATACTTGGTCCGGCCCCAATGGCTTCGCCACGACCAATGCCACAGCTTTCGTTGCCAATGCAGGTTTACTCGATGCCGGCGTGTACAACCTCGAAGTGACATTCACCGGGCTGGAATGCTTACTCTCGTCCGCCGCGTTTGAGCTGCTGGTTCATGATCCCGCACCTGATTTTGTGCCGCCCGCCCAGCAATGTCTCGAAGGCAACAGCTTCAATTTTGTCGGCGAGGGCGCACAGTTTGCCGATGCTGCATACTCTTGGCAATTTGATGGTGGAGCGCCTGGAACCGCGAGCGGCACAGCAGTTGACGCAAGTTTTTCCTCTGGAGGATGGCACGCTGTCACATTGACCTTGGATGAAATAGGATGCACCAACAGCAGCTTAGACTCCATCTTCATCGAAACACCTCCTGACCTCAGTGCATTTGATGTGGAGGTCTGGCCTTCCAATGGTTGCGTGCCACTGACCGTCACTTTCTCCGATGCCTTCCCAACGGATGATTTGGATTATGGTTGGGCATTTGGAGATGGAGGAATGAGTTTGATGGATGCACCTGCTCACATCTATGAGCAGGTAGGCACATTCGATGTAACGGTTTCCGCCACATCGACTGGGAATTGTCCAGCCAGTATTAGCTTCAATGTTGAGGATGCAGTCACGGTTTATCCTTCTCCCGAAGCTGGGTTCACAACATCCCCGCAGGTCGTGGAATTGCTCGAACCTGTCGTCACCATTGAATCCTTGGCACAAGCCAATAGTGCGGTGAGCTATTGGATGAGCGATGGAGGCAGCCTCGGCTCAGCCAATGGTTCTTACATCTTCAGCGATGGAGGGACCTTCGAAATCATTCAAACGGTCATCAGTCCCTATGGATGCATTTCAACAGCGTGGGCTGAAGTAGTTGTCAATGGCACGATTTTTCATGCACCGACTGCGTTTACACCGGACCAAGACGGTCTGAACGATGTGTGGCTGCCGGTAGCACTGGGAGTGACCTTCTACGAACTCGAGGTGCGCAACCGATGGGGCGAAATCGCCTGGTTCACAGGCGATCCAACGGAGCCATGGTTGGGCCAAAGCCTTGGAGGCTCACATTATGCCCCCAACGGCATCTACACATGGAGGGTCACTTACCGCGACCAACTCGGATTTCCGGTCGTCAAACAAGGCACCGTATCCCTCGTTCGTTAAACGCGTGAGACGGGATGCTCTTCTTACAAACTGAATTGGTTGGAATGCCTTAATTTGGCAATGTTTTCGGGTCTCTATAAATCACGTGAACTCGCAATCCTAAACCAAGGAATATGTTGAAATGGTTCTCCTTTCTCATCTTGAAAATTATCAAGTGGCCACTTGCCCTTTTATTCTTGGCCATTCTCCCCGCCGTCGCGATGCAATCATGGGAAACCATTCAAGATCAAATGGGCAACGGGAAAGGTTGGTTTTGGATTTTTGCGATTGGTTCTACGGTAATCGGCTGGATCATTTGTACGCGCTTCAGGGTCACCCGATTCCTGACAACAATGGAACATGAGTTCATCCATGTCCTCCTCGCTTGGATGACCGGATTGCG
>DBBR01000100.1 GCA_002292325.1 Flavobacteriales bacterium UBA979
TCCATTACGTCAATGGTCGAATTGCCATCGATGTCACTGGGGCAAAAATCCGGAAGCGCACAATCGGAAACCTCGACACAATAAATAAACGCCTCTGGGTTTCCTGTCACGAGCCATTCGGGGCCTGTCAATTCGAAACACACCTCTCCAATTTGAACTGCCTCTGCCGATTGTCGAATCATACCATCGGCCATTGAAGTGGCTCCATTGCTCGTTTGCTCTGAAGCATACATCACCTCACCATCCATCGATTTGACGAGGATCGTCCAATTGAATGCATCGTCCTCAGGAAAGTTCTCATTTGCCGTTGGATTCATTTGCATTCCAAAATCAATGGATTCATAAGGATCAAAGGTGGAAAGAGGACTATCTGGACGAGGACCGTCAACCGTCAAATTGCAATCTTCATCGACTGCGGCTTCAATGTGAAAATAACTTGGTACCCATTCAGGCGCAAGCACCACCAATTCAGGCCCAATTTCAATCGTTGGACCGCAGTAAAAATCTTGAATGGAAAATGTCGTCTCCCCGCTTTCAGGACACGTGTAGCGCAACTCTACTTCGTGGTGCCCCCAATCAAAGCATTGAGACAAACTCATATCACCGGGCCCCACGTATGCGCCATCGATGATCCATTCTGAGTCCATCGTCGAGCACGTGCTCTGAAGAGGTGAAATGGACTTGGCGCATTTAGGAATCGAACATGGAATGATGGCTCCATCAAAAATATCAAACCGCGGATTGGAGGGAGGGATGCAATTTCCAATGTCCACCATCTTGGAAATGGTATTGGAACAAGACGGGTCACTGCAATTGGTCAATACCACCGACATGTCATAGCTCCCTGCGGCCTCTACTTCCGTTTCCAATGGTCCATATCCTCCGCAAGGAAAGCTTCCAATCTCAGTGTCATCAAGCAACCATACACCCGAGACGTCATCCAAACACCCTGAACCGAAGGGAACAAAGAAATTAATGAGGTTCGCTTGAAGGGTATAAGGGGCTGAAGTACATCCCGAAGCACAATCAAAAATCGACATGATGCTCAGATCAAACGACGGCCCAGAACTTGGATAGGAAACAATCGGATCATCAAAATCCGTTTGGCACGCCCGCATCCATGGCGAGCACGACGGACAGTCACAGCCTTCGGGCAATTCAAGCTCAATGAAATGAGGCATGCCCGTTACCGTGATTAAATCGCAACAATACGGCGTCAAGGTGAAGGTTAGTGCGGAGGCACCTCCCGGCCAGGCTCTGGCAATGGTCATGTCCCCAGAACCTGAAGACGTGACGCCGTCGCTCCAAACAATGTCAAAACAAGTTGCATTTGCGTCTAAATTGATGGGCTCCACTTCTATCAAAATACTATCGCAGGTGACATCCAATACTTCAACCTCAACCTCGGGAAAACACACATCACATGGGAGAATTTCCATCAGCGGATCATACGTGTCAGGCACAAATGAAATCAACTCATAATCCTTGAAGCTGACGGTCAGTTCACTTTGGATGTCGATGTTTCGTTCCAATTCAATGATGTTGGCTTGGTACGTTTCGCATTCGGTGAATCCGAGCGAATCCGTCCGAATAAACTCCAGATCAAATTCATCGGGTACCATATACCGGTCACGGTATCCAATCAATTTGTATTCCTCATCTTCATTATTCAAGAGCATTTCCGGGTGAAAAATTTGCGGTTGATCACCCGCGTTACTGAACACATTGTACCGGTCCGTTGGCATGGTTAATCCAAACATCGAAGAAGGCACATCATAGAAATGGTGCCACTCCATGCAGCTTACGCCAGGTTCCGCGATGGACGGATTGATTTCCATGAGAAAAGGCGGTCGGTCGCCAGGCAGAATTCCATAGACCGAAAGATCATTCGGATTGACCGCCAAATCCGTCACATCCGTTTCCAAAAATCCCGCCACAATCAGGTTTTCAGGATGATTCGGATGCGCGTGAACAGACATCGCTTTCATTGGGTGCTCTTGGATGTGCAAATTTCGATCTGCACCAAGGACGATTCCACCATTGACCATATCAATTTCATGAATCGAAAATCCATTTTTCACGAATGAAAAGTCTCCTCGTCCATTGATTATTTGAAAGTACTTTCCATTGAGATTGGAGACGGTCCTAACTGCGACCGATTCATAACCAGCGAAATCAGAATGCACATACGTCTCACCCCATTCCATATTACCGGAGTAGCCGATCAAGGAAATGAGCGCTCCTTGCCTTATTTGCAGAGTAGGATCGAGATAGTTACCAGACCCTCCGATTAAAAAGCCAAATTCTGGCACTTCAATCACGTGGTTCAATGCATCAAAATCGTCAAGCGGATTGTTTGTAAATGAATCCACATGCAGGGTCCATTCTACGCTGCCGGTGGCTGAAATTTTCACCACCAACCCAGATTGCACAGATCCCTCTTTGAATTCACCCACTGCGAGCCAACCTCCGTCTGAGGTCTCAATGCCATGCAAAAAAGTAGTTCCCTCCAAGTTCGAAGCAAATAAATTGACCAGCTTCATGGGATTTGTAACACCCCCTGAATCATCCAATCCATAGATCAACGCCTCTGGGCTTCCCTCTTCCATGAATCCGAAAACCGTTGCTGATGCAGTTGCATCCCACGTGGATGCAATGCTGTGCATGGCCCGATTGGGCATATCATCCGCCGTCATGAAAAAATCCCAGACAATTTGACCGTTTGACTTGATGCGCTTAAAACGTGCATTCAAACCTTCCACAGGGTGATCATAGGTGCCAGTAACCAATAATTCTCCACCCCAAGATGGAGGTTCTGACACAGCGTAATGATTCTCATTTCCAGGTGAAACCTGGGTGCTTTGAACGACTTGCGAGTGCATCGTGGCCATCGCAAAAAAATAGGTCGACGCGATTGTAAAGAACAATCGAGCCATCCTCTTTTGGGAG
>DBBR01000069.1 GCA_002292325.1 Flavobacteriales bacterium UBA979
CCGTTTCACAACAGTGTGCTACTCTTTTGTAGCGGAGCGCAAAGATAACGATTTCAACCTTTGGTTCGCAACAATTGTACGGCGCATTCAGAAAAAAGTTACCGTACCAATCGAAAACATGAAAAGACACCCGTTGAAACCGATTGAATATCAAAAGTTTCAGCGCTAAAAAAGCACCAAATAAATTTCAACTTCCCTCATTCGCGCACTCAAAACCGGCTTGAACGGAGCTTCGCGCGCTTCACCAAATAAGCGGATAACACGGGAAAAACCCCTGAAGCGATGTCGACGTCCACCCAATCAATGCGGTACTGGGCGCAACGTATTTCCAGTTCTTTGCGAAGATTGGCCATGCGATCTCGGTAAGCTGCGCGCACTTCCATGGGATGAAGTCGAACCTCCTCTCCCGTCTCCAAATCTTCAAAAATGGTCGGACGATCCGCAAAATCAAAGTTCATTTCTGTTGAATCCTCCAGAACGTGAAAAAGCACTACCTCATGCTTGTTATGCCGCAAATGTTGAAGAGCGGCCATCAATTCATCAACGTCTCCTCCTCGATCCAACAAGTCACTGAAAACAATCACCAACGAACGACGAGGACTCGCCTCTGCAATCTGATGCAGCGCCTCCACAGTAGATGTAGCCTTTTGGCGCTGACCAACCGAATCCAGCAAACGCTCCAACTCATGATAAATCATTCGCATGTGGGCCGCAGATGACTTTGCCGGAATGTGGGCATCCAAATCCTCGCTAAACACGCTGAGTCCCACAGCGTCACGTTGCCGACGGAAGAGCTCCATCAATGCAGCACTGCTGTGGATGGCAAACTTCAACTTGTTCATGTCAGGGCCATTAGGCTGGACCTCAGCAGGGTACCACATCGAACTGCTGCAATCCAACACCAGCTGACACCGAAGATTGGTCTCTTCCTCGTACCGCTTTACAAACAACTTATCCGTGCGACCGTAAAGCTTCCAATCAATGTGCCGTGTGGATTCACCGGGGTTGTACAACCGATGTTCTGCAAATTCAACCGAAAACCCATGAAACGGACTCTTATGCATGCCGGTAATGAAGCCTTCAACTGCTTGGCGCGCGAGTAATTCGAGTCGGCCAAGCCTTTGCAATAAAGAGGGGTCAACATTCATGGGCATGACGGAAAGATACGAAGTGAAACACCCATCATGGAGGCCCTGAAACAAAAAATCCCCGCCAGTGGCGAGGATCCTTCGTTGTGAATGCAGTGACGCATTTTCTGAAAGCGATGTGCGAATTAAAGCAGCGCTTCCAATTTCTCGATCAGAACATTCTTCGGGACGGCTCCGACGCTTTTATCAACGACTTCGCCGTTCTTGAGAAACAAGATGGTTGGTATGTTCCGTACCCCGTATTTCATGCTGATATCGCCAAAATTATCGACGTTCACTTTTCCGATAACTGCTCGACCGTCATAGTCGTTCGCGAGTTCTTCCACTACCGGGCCTACCATGCGGCAGGGCCCACACCACTCTGCCCAAAAATCTACGATTACAGGCTTATCACTTTTCAAAGCAAGATCTTCGAAATTTTGGTCGGTAAATTCTACAGCCATTTTTTTAGTCATTATGGCGACGGCTAATGCAGACGCAATTAAAAAAGCTAAGGTAGGCGCCGTCTTCATCATGGCCACCGCTTTTAGCGGAGATTAACATGCCTTTTATCCACTCTCTAAGCTTTGGATTCGTGAAAAAGTTTTGACACATCTTTGGCCAAACCATTGGCCATTCACTTCATGGTCTCCAATCGGTATTGAACTCCCCCACCGGCTATCAGCGCCTCCAACTCCTCCACAAACCCATCGTCGAGGGTCACTTTGCGCGTGCGACTTGGCATCTCAAGAGCCATTCCTTCGTCGTGCACTTCAACCGTCAACCCAACGGATCCAGGATGACCCTCAATCATTTGACCAATGGATTCCAAACGTTCATCACTCAGCGTGCTTAACTCAAGTTGCAGGCACAAGCGCGAAACCCACTTTTCTCGCACATCAGCCAAAAGCTCCATTTGCCTCACCTTAAATTCCACATCATTCGGATCTTCGCGATAGCGTCTCTGCTCAACAGAACCTCGCACAAATACAAACCAACCTTCCACGACGTAATCTTTGAACTTGAGGTAATCCTCGCCAAACAGCATAAAACGTTCGCTTCCCCGATAGTCCTCGATGGTCACACTTCCGAATGGTTTTCCTGCTTTGGAAATGCGGTGCTGCGCTTCGACCACACGACCTGCAAACCGCAACTCCTTGCCTCTCCACGCAAGCGGTTCACTCAATACCTCCAGCCCTTCAGAGGGAAAGCAGAGGTGCTTCATCTCAAACCGAAATTTGTCCAGCGGATGACCGGAGATGTAAACGCCGATGATGTCGCGTTCTCGCGCAAGTAAATCCATCTGGTCCCAGGGCTCGCATGCGGGAATTGCCGGCTCGGGCATTTCCATTTCCTCCATCCCGCCAAACAAGGAAGCTTGTGCAGAGGACTCCGATTCCTGATGACCTGCGCCATAGCGTGCAGCCAACTCAATCAACGTGCGGCCTTTTTCATCCTCCGCGAAGAACTGCGCTCGATGCAGGCCTTCAAATCCATCGAATGCTCCTCCCAAGGACAGGGCCTCAAAGACACGCTTATTAACGTCCTTCGGAGATACACGCCGAGCAAAGTCAAACAAACTCTTGTAGACTCCATCTCCATCCCCACGCCCTTCGATCACAGCAGCCACAGCTCCTTCTCCTACGCCCCTCATCGCTCCCAGTCCAAATCGAATTGCACCTGCCGGGTTCACACGAAATTTGAAGAGCGATTCATTCACATCAGGCCCCAAAACTGGGATGCCTCTATGACGAGATTCCTCCATGAACAAGGTGACTTGTTTGATGTCGTTCATGTTATTCGACAGCACCGCGGCCATGTATTCTGCAGGATAATTTGCCTTGAGGTATGCTGTTTGGTACGCGACCCAAGCGTAGCATGTAGAGTGTGATTTATTAAAAGCATACGAAGCGAACGCCTCCCAGTCCTTCCAAATCTTTTCAAGCTTCGCGGTATCGTGTCCTCGTTCTGCTCCTTGTGTCAGAAATTGCGGCTTCATCTGGGCAATTAAATCTGCCTTTTTCTTACCCATGGCCTTTCTGAGCGTATCCGCCTCGCCCTTGGTAAATCCCGCGAGCTTTTGAGAGAGCAGCATCACCTGCTCTTGGTATACCGTGATGCCATAAGTCTCTTCCAAAAATTCTTCGCACGCATCCAAGTCGTACGTGATCGGTTCCTGACCGTGCTTGCGTTTGACAAATGAAGGAATGTACTCCAACGGTCCTGGGCGATACAAAGCATTCATGGCAATGAGGTCTCCAAACACCGTCGGTTTGAGGTCCTTCAAGTACTTCTGCATGCCCGCCGATTCGTATTGAAAAATACCAATGGTTTCACCGCGTTGAAACAACTCATAGGTCTTGGTGTCGTCCAGCGGAAACTGATCGGGGTCGAGGTCAATGCCATGACGATCCTTCACATTGCGAACGGCATCCTTGATGATCGTCAGGGTCTTGAGACCCAAAAAGTCCATCTTTAAGAGTCCGGCGTCCTCAGCTACGGCGTTGTCAAATTGGGTACACGAAAGGTCACTGTCCTTCGCCACAGCCACGGGAACATAATCTGTGATATCCGACGGAGTGATGATCACTCCGCACGCATGAATGCCGGTGTTCCTCAAGCTGCCCTCCAATATGCGCGCTGTCTGCAACGTTTGTCCTTCCAAAGTAGCCCGCTTGGCCAGCTCTTTGATGTTGTTGACTTGCTGCAAACCCTCGGAGCCTCGGAGCTTTTCTTTGAGCGTTTTATCGTCGAGCGAAAAAAGTTTTTTGAGGCTGATGTCCGGCATCAATTTCGCGATTCGATCGGCATCTGGAAGAGGAAGTTCCAGCACACGCGCCGTGTCGCGTATGGAACTTTTGGCAGCCATCGACCCGTACGTAATGATTTGAGCTACTTGCTTGGAACCGTACTTTTCGATCACGTAATCGATGACCTTGCTGCGACCCTCGTCGTCAAAGTCAATGTCAATATCAGGTAAACTGACACGATCAGGATTCAAAAATCGCTCAAATAGCAGGTCGTACTCTATCGGATCGACATTGGTAATTCCCACACAATAGGCCACTGCTGATCCAGCCGCAGAACCTCGACCAGGCCCGACACTGACTCCCATTTTTCGTGCAGCCCTCGTGAAATCTTGGACGATTAGAAAATACCCAGGGTACCCGGTTCGCTCAATGGTTTCCAGCTCAAAATCCAATCGCTCCCGAATTTCATCCGTGATCTCAGAATAACGATCGCCTGCGCCCTCGTAGGTCAAATGCCGCAAATAAGCATTTTCCCCACGCTTGCCTTCGTCAGCCGCATCGGCTGCATCGATGAATTCTTCTGGAATATCAAACGCGGGCAATAACACATCACGTTCTAAGGTATACGATTCGCAGGCATCAGCAATGGTTTGGGTCTTCTGCAACGCTTCTGGCAGGTCGGCAAACAGTTTCCGCATTTCAGCCGGAGACTTGAGGTAAAATTCCTCATTGGGCATACCAAAGCGGAATTCTCTTCCTCTCTTGCCCATGTATTTCTTGGGCTTGCTCACGTTTTGCGCATCCTTTACGCACAACAAAATATCATGCGCCTCTGCTTGCTTTTTGTAGGTGTAATAGGAGTTGTTGGCCGCGATGTATTCCACACCGTGCTTGGCACAAAAGCGCAAAAGCACCTCGTTTACGACTTGTTCTTCTTCCAAGCCATGTCGGTTGATCTCCGCATAGAAGTTGGGGCCCATGGTATCTTTCCACCATACAAACGCCTCCTCTGCTTGCTGCTCTCCCACGTTGAGAATTAAAGAAGGAACTTCTCCAAAAAGTCCGCCTGTGGTGACAATGATGTCCGATTTGAATTCTTCTACCAGGGTCTTATCAATGCGTGGTACATAATAAAATCCGTCCGTATAAGCCTTCGAACTGAGCTTTGTCAGATGATGGTAGCCCTGCTTGTTTTTGGCCAATAAGACCGTGGGATATCCATCGTCCTTGGTCGATCGATCGGTGTGGTCACGGCAAACATTCAATTCTGCGCCTACAATGGCTTTGATGCCCGCCTTATTGGCCGCTCGAACAAATTGGAACGCGCCCATCATGTTTCCATGATCTGAAATCGCAAGGGCATTCAATCCTTGATCAACAGCGGTTTCCACCAGCTCGTTGACATTGCTGACTGCCTGCAGAATGCTGAATTGACTGTGCGTATGTAAGTGGACAAAAGGCACGTCTTCCGAAAGCGAAGCGGCTTTTCCTCCTGGCTCCCCTCCCAGCATGCTTTCTGTTGGAGGAGAACTTGAGTCCGGCCCTTGGGCCGCCTTAAAATTCGGCGCCTCCAATTCAGGCGCCTCATATACAATCGCGTCCGGCTCGGTCAGTTCTGGCCGCTGAATCACGCGCAATCGACACAATTCGAAGAAACACCGAGCCGTTGCATCCACGTCGTAGGCCGCATCATGCGCTTCACCAAATCCTTTATTGAAGAGTTTCTGATGAAGCTCAGTCAAGGTCGGCCATTTGAATTGACCCCCTCGCCCCCCTGGAATCGCACAAAATTCGGTGGCTTCGTTTTTAGAATCAATCACCGGCTTGTCCGTGAGTTTTTCGATGGGATCTCCCAATCGATGGTACTCAGCGCCTACAATATTGACATCAAATTCGATGTTGTGGCCCATCACATAGGATGCCCTTGCCAAATCTTGATTGAACTCTTCAAGTACATCCACCAGAGGTGCTCCTTCCGCCTCAGCTCGTTCGGTCGTAATGCCGTGAATTTTGGCAGAAGTAAATGGAATGGTGAACCCTTCGGGCTTGACTATACGGTTCCCTCTTGAGATCAATTTACCTTGAGCATCATGCAGCTGCCACGCCAACTGCACCAATCGGGGCCAATTTTCACTGTCCGTTAGCGGCGCATTCCAATCCCTGGGCAATCCCGTCGTCTCCGTATCGTAAATCAAGAACATCCATCGAAAATACACTCGCAACGACGGATTCGGGCGTTTTAAACCCGCGATTTATTCACGCCTTCTCCTCACTCGATGTCACCGTCAAAAGGTCGAATCACCAGTTCTTCCATCACAGCCTCGGGAGGCAGCTCCCAGGCATGCCAAACCGCATTAGCCACATGTTCTGCAGCTAAAAGCCTGTTTTCAGGAAACTCAACTCCTTCCCACGAATGACTCCAGGTTGGACCCGGCATGACAGAAGTCACTCGAATACCAAGCGGGCGCAATTCATGACGAAATGCATCGATCATGATTCCTTGTGCATGTTTGGTGATGCTGTACGAAGGCTTGCCGTCAAATCGCTTACGTGAAGCAACAGAAGCCATATGAATCAGATGTGCTCCTCGCGGCATTAAAGCATGAAGACCCCGCACTAAATCGTACTGAGACAGCACATTAAGCTGCATCATATAATTCAGATTATCCGCAGATTCTGTCAACAATAATCCCGGTAGATACACGCCGGCGTTATTGATCAGAACATCCAGATGGGATATCTCCTTCTGCAAGTCGACAATGAGTTGCTTGACCGCAGATGGATCGCTCAAGTCACAAGGGTGCACGTGCACTGTACAATCCAAAGCGCTGAGTTCCTCCTTGAGCATCCTGAGGTCTTGCACATTTCGCGCGACCACATGCAAGTCGGATGCCGCCGGAGCGAATCGATCAACAAGTGCACGTCCGATGCCCTTTGTTGCTCCGGTTATCAATACAGTAGGTCGATTCTTCATGCTCTGGTGTTTTGTTCCATGCCAAAAAACCGCTTTCGATACGGCCTCGAATCCGGCCATTCTTCCGGCACTTCCACCGTGATCTCGTCTGCTGGGTTGAAAGCAGGTCGGTTCACACACAAAACCGTGCGCATGGCCTCACTCGGGTTATCGTATTGGTGCACGAAATCCAGCGGCCAAAAATGTGCGAGTCCCGCTTCTATGGGCTGGCCTTGGAGTTCAAGTCCCGTGGAAATCACCAGTTCTGCCTCCCCCATCTCACGATGAACATGCGCCGGAATCCTACCTCCAGAAGGGATGTGCAACAAATAAACGCCGCAATCTTGATTTTCATGAAGGATGTGCACATGACCGAAATCATTCTGTTCCAGGCCATACTTCATCTCATTCGCGTGGCGCAACACAGTCACTTGCGGAATCGCCTTGCCAGACAGTGCTTGTGGCTTCTCAATGCATACCTCCACTGCGTCAGGTTGAATTGATGGCCGATCAACGGGTGGTTTCATCAATGCGATCGCTGCTACTGCCTCTGCCGCGGTTTCCAATAATTGAAATTGCCCGGCCTCGAGTAAGAACTCCACATCACCGCAGACGTGACTGTAGTCGACGCTTTCCGACAGCGATACTCCAAAATATCCAGGCTTCCGCTCAAAAAATAGCTTAAGTTGAATTTGAAGCGGTTGGGGCTTGATGCGCTCGTGGGGATGAATTCCGACCAGGCAGTTCAGGCTCAGATCCTTGAGGGCAATCATGTCGTGGGTTGAAGAATTCATGACTCAATGATTGGGGATGAGCATATCAAATAAGTTGGTTTGGGCACGCTGCAGCGGATCAAATCCTAATTTCTCTTCATAGCGCTGCAAAATCAGCAGTCCAGCAGCCTCATTTGCTGCATGTTTTGCCTCAAACTCTACACAATTCACTTGGCGTCCGTCATGCGCTGCCTCGTAGTAGACAATTTCACAGTCGGCATAATCGAATACACGAATGGACTTCTCTATGATCTGTCCAGGTCCCGCACCGACCGCTCTCATCCAGGCTGACACGGCATCACCTTGCGACCGATGGACACCCAATTCCAGGTTGATTTCAGTTCGAATTTCATTGTCCTTTTCTCGACTCTTCAGCGTTAACTGTTGTATTTCTTTGTCCAATCGATGACGGTAAATGTGATCGGTGCTCTGCGCTGGAACATAATAGGTGTCCAAAACTTCAAGCGCTTTTTCACCTTCGGGATTCAAAGCCCTGCAAGACTCGAAAAATCGTTCGCGATCGAACCTCGCATCGACCACAAATTTGTGCTCAATTTCCAAAAAGGCTGTACCCGTATCGCGTGTGGACTTCCCTTCTTTCATCGTTCCACAAGATAATGGAGGAAGACCAAGTCTCCCTGCTTTTCCAAAGATGCAAGGTTCAAACGCACAGGCAAATCCAATTCAGGCGCGACCACAGGAACCCCGGTTGCGCGTCCAACCACCACAGGACAAAGGGTTAAAATCAATTCGTCCACTGCGCCCGCCTGATAAAATTGACGGTTGATGACGCCGCCTCCAAAAAGCAGCACTCGCTTGAATCCGGCCGCTTCACATGCGCTCAATACTGTCGCTACAAATGATTCATCACCATAATGAATTGCACGCACAGCAGGTCCAATCCGATCAGCTGAAAGGACATTTTTCGATACCATCCATTTAGGCGTGTGAGGCCGAGACCAGATGGGTGCATCCCATGAGAAACCTTTATTCGAGCATAAAATCCATGTTGGATTTGGCCCTTTATCGGATTCACCTTCCATCACTCCTCCGCTCACATTGACCGAATGACCGCCTGCAATAACCGCATCGCATTCAGTCAAAAGACGGTGCAGATGAGCATGATCGGCTTCGTTTGTGAAACCATAACGCTTACGATCCGCATCTGACTCAGTCGGGTGAGATGCAATTCGCCCGTCTATACTCGCACCCATTACGTTGATAATCCGCATGCCCTAAGATTACAATATTGTCCGCCAATTGTTGAATGGAAGTCCCATGAAAAATCCTCAATGCCCTTGATTTCTGTGAATGAATGATTTTTTTATCTAGTCAGTTGGATTATCCATGAAGTCCATGTAATTTTGCGCTCCCTTTCGGGGGATATTTATTGACTTTAACAACGGGGTTTAGGACCCTTATAAAACGTTTCTCTCATGGCAACTCGATTGCGACTCCAACGCCACGGTAAAAAAGGCAAACCATTTTTTCACGTCGTAGCGGCAGATGCACGTGCCCCACGTGATGGCCGATTCATTGAAAAAGTCGGCACCTACAACCCAAATACAAATCCAGCCACCATTGAGGTCAACCACGACCGTGCCCTGCATTGGTTGCAAGTCGGTGCTGAAATGTCCGATACGGTTCGCGCACTTTTGAAATACAAAGGCGTTGTATACCACAACCACCTATTGAACGGAGTGCGGAAAGGTGCAATGACAGAGGACGAGGCACAGAAACGCTTCGAAAAGTGGATGGGCGAAAAGAACGCCAAGGTCCAATCTAAAGTGGATGCACTCACGAGCGCAAGCGATCAGGAGAAAGCAAAGCAATTGAAGGCTGAACAGGAAGTGAATGCAGCTCGCGAAGCAGCTCAAAATGCTGCGGAAGCGGAAGTAGCGGCGGCTGAAGCGGCGGCAGCTGCAGAAGCAACGGCCGATGCTGCGGCTGAAGAAGCACCTGCGG
>DBBR01000035.1:0-21476 GCA_002292325.1 Flavobacteriales bacterium UBA979
GGATAAAACGTTCAAGAACACCATGCACAAAAGGAATGAAAGCACAATGACTCCGAGATACGCATGGATGAATAACCAGAACAAATTGTTCAGCATCATGATCGCGATGCTGCGTGCCTGTTGAACCTTGTTCTGTCCTGCCCGAAGGCACCTTAAAAGCAGCCACCATGAAAGAGGAATCGCCACACTGTAAGACAGGGCCAAATGTCCGTCGAGGCGAAATAGCTGGGGGGAAAGCACCGCAATCGCAATGCTAAACAACACACTGAACCACCGAAGGAATTTCAATTCAAGCAACAAAAGATGCATAAAGAGAAATGTCAAAAACATCGATAGAAGCAGCACCCCGTTCAATAGGCCTACGGAATGAGTTTGAACGATTGGAACAACGTTTGATATGGCGCGAAAAGCATAGGCAAAGACAGGATGACAATCGGTATAGAGATAGGATTCTCCAAACGGATAATTCATTCCATCAAAATTGGTCGCGTTGCTGTTGTGAGCAATGTGATAGGAATAGGTGAAGTAATTCTTGATGCCATCACCCGAATGAGAGAACATCGAATCATTGGGAGACCAAAGCACCTTTCCATAAAAAAACACCATGAAAATGACGGCAAATCCTACGAGAACAAAATCGGGCAACTTCATGCTTCTCATGACACAAAGATGCATTTTTTAGAGGCAGGACGAAGGCCATACAATCAAAATCACGCAACAATAACGATAACGGGAATTCGGATTTATGCTCGCTTTGCTGACGCTGAATGGCTATACCACCTGCGGCCCGTTCAAAGGGTCAAGAAATAGATGATGGTCGGAAAAAAGAGTGCCGAGCACACGACCCCGAATGTCGTTGAAGCCTGAGGTTTCATATGCCAAATGGCGATGATTACGAGCGGAATTTGAAAGAACAATCGAATAAGTGCGTCCATTTTTGAGAAGCCTAGGAACTCCCTTGGCACGGGATCAAAGTACATGTATAAGTTCGCGGGGTATACAGCGATCAAAAGAAGAACGGCTGCTGCACCAGCAATTTTTCGGGTCTTGGGAATCAAGAGGAACAGGCCCACGCCCATTTCCCAGATGCCTGAGAGCAGCACAGACTCTTCAGCAAAAGGCAGAAACGGGGGGCAGATTCGCAAGAAAAACTCCGGCACCACGAGGTGCTGCCATCCTACAAAAAAGTAAAACCCTCCCATGGTGACAATGGACAGTTTCCGCATGAAAATTATAAAACGTCCAAGCCTCCGCTGCCGATCAATTTTGTTTTTCGAGTTTTCCAATGAGCTATGAATCATTTTGCAAGTGAACGAAAAGTACGCCATTCCCGCAGGATTGGTTGAGGATTGTTTTTGAGATGTTGCTCGAAGCGGTCTCCCGTTTTTGGTTTAAACCTAAATTAGCCCCAACGAATCTTTACGGTCATGAAACAGCTTTGTTCCCTTCTTATTGCTTTAGTCGCTGCAGCGTGTGTGCAAGCCCAGCTCCAATCACCCAGCCCTGAGGCAGGCGAGTCCTTCGTTCAAAAAGTTGTGGAGGCATTTGAGCCTCTGGGAGATGACTCGGGCACGACCGGACAAACGTGGGACTTGAGTTACTTAGAAGCAAGCGGCGGAGTACAATCTGTGCCAGCAGCCATCCTTTCTGTAGCGGCGACGCCAAATGGGAAGGTATTTGCTGGATCGGATGTGGCTATGGAAGGGGGTGGGCAGACGACGTACTATTCTTATGGAGACTCCTACGAATACCACGGGGGAGTCCAAAATAACCTCATCGTCGCTTACGATGATACCGAGGTTTATTTTCCCTTTCCCTTTCCTATTGGGGAATCGTCTGAAGACACATTCAGCTGCGAATATGGGACTGCGGGTATCACCGTCTACCGCACGGGTGAGGTGTTCACGGAATGCCTCTCCGAAGGCACGTTGATACTTCCAGGAGAAGTGACCTATGAAAATACTTACCGGCTGGACGTCCATGAGGTTTTGGTTGATTCAACCTTCCTAGGCACTTATGAAGTTACGTATGACGGAAACTATTTTTTCTCCGCGGACTATCCACTTGCGCTGTTAGCCTTATTTGACATTTCGACGGTAGATACACCCATCACAGGAGATCCTGTGATTACGGAGATGAGCTATGCAGTTTGGTTGGATTCATATACGGTGGGAGTGGATGAGCCCGCAGTTGAGCCCTGGGCGATGTTGCCGAATCCGGCCCGCAATCAAGTGACGTTGGTCGGAGCTCAAAGTGCTTCATATGCAGCGATTTATGGATTGGACGGGCGGGAATGGAAGCGCACGACGCTTCGCCCGGGACTTCAGGCGCAAACCATCGATGTTTCTGATTTACCTGTTGGAACGTATGTCGTTCGAACGAATGAAGGAACTGCCAAGAAACTTGTGATCGAACGTTGACCTGGATTTGACCTGGACGTTGTCTAGACTGATCTAGTAGGCTCGTTCGTTGCGACCTTCGACGTAGTATACAAAAGCGCGGTTGACGACCTTATTGCCTCCGGGTGTTGGAAAGTTTCCGGTGAAATACCAATCTCCCGTGTTGTTCGGGCAAGCCGAATGAAGCCCTTCTATGGACTGGAACACCACTTTGACTTCTGCCTTCATGTCTTTGGGCGTGAGAAGTTTTGAAATTCGCTCACTGATTTCTTCTGTTGTGAACGGATCATAGATCGCCTTGACTTGATTAACGTTCGCTTCTTTGGGAAGTTCAACTTGAGCCTTGCACCGCTGGTAAACGTCATCGATGATGTGCTGAAGGCCGCGCTCTTGAATGAGGTTAATCGCAGCTTGAAAGGCGATAAAGTCCCCCAATCGAGCCATGTCGATGCCGTAGCAGTCTGGGTATCTAATCTGTGGCGCACTGGAGGCAACGACGATGCGCTTGGGACCGAGTCGATCAAGAATGCGCAGGATAGAACGCTTGAGTGTCGTTCCCCGCACGATGCTGTCGTCGATGACAACCAAGTTGTCTTCACCTCGCTCAACGGTGCCATAGGCAATGTCATAGACGTGGGCCACCAAATCATCACGGCCCGCATCTTCCGTGATAAAGGTTCTCAGTTTCGCGTCTTTGATGGCGATTTTTTCAATCCTCGCTCGTTCGTCGAGAATGCGTTTTACTTCAATGGGATCGGGGTCAGCCCCCATGCCAATGATCCGTGCGATTTTGGCTTGGTTTTGATAATCTTCGAGTCCTTTGATCAAGCCATAAAAACAAACTTCTGCCGTGTTTGGAATGAAACTTGAAACCGTTTTGTCCAGGTCGTGTTCGACCGCTTCAAGAATCTTGGGGACCAATTGCCTTCCCAGTTCTTTGCGCTCCCGGTAAATATCTTGGTCGTTTCCACGACTGAAATAAATCCGTTCAAAACTGCAGGCCTTGCGCTCGCCTGGGGATTTCACTTGCGGGGTGCTGACCGTCCCGTCGCGTTTGATGATCAAGGCATGGCCAGGCTCCAATTCTTGCACAGCATCGGTCTCTACATTGAAGGCGGTCTGAATGACCGGTCGTTCAGAGGTCACCACCACCACTTCATCATCTTCGTACCAGAAGCAGGGTCGGATGCCATTGGGATCTCGCATGACGAATGCATCGCCGTGTCCGATCAGTCCGCACATGACGTAGCCTCCATCGAGCGAATTGGCCGCTTGATGCAACACGGTTTGCACATTTAATTCCTGGGCAATTTGCTCGGAAATGGCTTCGTTGGCCAGCCCTTCTTCTTTGAATTGGTCAAAGAGCCGCTGGTTCTCCACGTCCAAAAAGTGACCAATCCGCTCCAATAATGTGACCGTGTCCGCTTTTTCTTTGGGGTGTTGTCCTAAACTCACCAATTTATCGAACAGCTCGTCCGTATTGGTCATATTGAAATTGCCCGCGACAACGAGGTTTCTAGTGCGCCAGTTGTTTTGACGCAAAAACGGATGGCAGTTTTCGACCTCATTTTTGCCATAGGTACCGTAACGCAGATGAGCCAGAAACAACTCCCCTGTGAACGCGAGTTCTTCTTGTAAAAAGGACGCGTCCTTCAATTGTTCGACGGAGAGCCCTTCGAAGCGCGGCATAATGCGGGCAAAAAGATCTTGGATGGGCCGCGAATCCACCGACCTCATGCGGGAAATGTATCGCTTGCCGGGTTCTACATCCAATTTGATATTGGCGAGCCCTGCGCCATCTTGGCCACGGTTGTGCTGCTTTTCCATCAGCAGGTACATTTTATTCAGTCCGTAAAATGCACTGCCATATTTATCGATGTAGTGCTGCAATGGCTTCTTCAATCGAAGCATTGCAATGCCACATTCGTGTTGGAGGGAATCGCTCATTCGGGCAGGGAAACAGGGAAACAGGCGTTGTTGAGTGTCAAAGTTACGCCTGCGATGAGCTTACTGAACACCCTATGGACAAATTGTCAATAAGCCTCAACGCCAAGAGCGATTGCCTTGCAGCCCTCCGGTATGAATAAATAAAACCCGCTTGCCATGAAGGTGATTTCGGGTTGCCAGGTGACGTTGCAAGCGCATGAGGGATTTCGCGGTGTAGACTCCTTCCAAAGGGACTGACGTTTCTTTTTCCCACGTTTCGATGAAAAGTTTCACTTCGGACGAGATGGTGCCAAATCCCCCCGAATGGGCATCGTTCCAAACCTCTGCGGTAGACATCAATTCGGAAGCCCAGGTAGCATCGTACAGTGTTCGCTCCAAAAGGGCCTCCATGTGTTGCTCCATCTGTGCGCCCTTCAAGGCACTTCCAACGTAGAGGCGCGATGAATTTTGAAGTCCGAGCAAAACCCCGGCGGCAGTAGCGCCGGTTCCCGCGCTCACAATCACGGCATCCCACGGATTGTTTAAGTCAGCTTCGGTGATGAGGTGCTTGCACCCCATAACCCCCAAGGCATCCCCGGCACCTTCGGGCACAATCCATGGATTGTCGAATTGATCGCGGAGCCATGCCCGAAAGAAAGGAAGGTCTTTTTCACGGTATTCAGCACGCGAAATGGGAAAGAGCTCCATGCCCATATCTGCACAATCTTTGAGGGTCGCTGTGGGGTTTTGTTCGATTTCTTGCGCTGTAGCTCGCACCACTCCGATCGTTCGAAGCCCTGCATCCGCTCCGATGGCGGCAGCGGCATGCAGGTGATTGGACCACGCGCCGCCAAAGGTGAGAAGTGCAGGACGGGGCTGCCGTTGCGCTCGCTCTAAATGGTACATCAGTTTCCAGGCCTTGTTGCCGGGAGCCAAGGGGTGTGCCAGATCCAGTCGACGCACCCACAACTCCGTTCCATGTGCCTCCGTGGCAGACCAACGGACGTGTTGCGTTTGAAATTCAGTAGTCGGATTCATACGTGGTAAATTTGCAACATGCGGAGCGATTTGGAACCCGAGGATTTTTATTACAGCGAGGAAGGCTATGTAGTCTTCACGGAACAATACCACCTCAAGCGGGGTCATTGTTGTCAGAGCGGCTGTAAGCATTGCCCATACGGGTTTGACCGCCGCACAGGAAAAATAAACAAGCCATGACCACATCCATGCGTCCAGACGAAATTCAAGCGTTCCAATCGGAAATTACAACGGGCATTCCTTCAGATTTACCCGCCTCTCTTCCTCGTTCAGCGGACCAAAGTCACGCGCCCGTTCGAAAAGACATTTTGACCGCGCGTGAAAAAGAATTGGCCTTGCGCAATGCCTTGAGGTATTTTCCCAAGGAACAGCATGGTGAACTCGCTCCGGAGTTTGCCCAAGAGTTGAAGGATTTTGGGCGCATATACATGTACCGCTTGCGTCCTTCACATTCCATTTTTGCACGCCCCATCGATATGTATCCCGCCCAATGCCAGCAGGCTGCTTCCATCATGTTGATGATTCAAAATAACTTGGACCCTGCGGTTGCGCAACATCCCGAAGAGCTCATCACTTATGGCGGAAACGGCGGGGTGTTTCAAAACTGGGCCCAGTATCGGCTGACCATGCAGTACCTCAGTCAAATGACGGAGGATCAGACCTTGGCGATGTACAGCGGTCACCCCATGGGGTTGTTTCCATCTCACCCTGATGCACCGCGTGTTGTTGTTACCAACGGCATGGTCATTCCGAATTACTCGAAGCCCGATGATTGGGAGCGCATGAATGCTATGGGCGTCTCGCAATATGGACAAATGACGGCAGGCTCCTACATGTACATTGGGCCCCAAGGCATTGTGCACGGGACCACGATCACGGTGTTAAATGCAGTCCGCATGAACGACAAAACGGGCACTGGCCCCGCTGGAAAATTGTTCGTCACAGCCGGGTTGGGCGGTATGAGCGGAGCCCAGCCCAAAGCCGGCAACATTGCTGGAGTTGTCAGCGTCACAGCAGAAGTCAATCCTGATGCAGCGTACAAGCGACACGAACAAGGATGGGTGGATCATGTGGTCACGGATGTGGAAGAATTGGCCAAGCAGGTTCGGGCTTCGGTGGAAGCCAAGGAGGCCGTTTCCTATGCTTACCTGGGCAATGTGGTGGATGTGTGGGAAGCATTCGATCGAGCGGATCTTTTCGTGGATCTAGGTTCAGATCAGACTTCGCTACATAATCCGTGGGCAGGGGGGTACTATCCAGCTGGACTGTCTTTTGATGCTTCGAACCAAATGATGGCACAAGATCCAGACGTGTTTGCGGACCATGTCAAGGAGTCCCTTCGCCGCCATGCCGCAGCCGTTAATCGCCACACAGCGAAGGGCACGTATTTCTTCGATTATGGAAATGCATTTTTGCTGGAAGCCTCGCGATCAGGCGCGGACATCATGAACCCAGATGGCGTTGGATTCAGATACCCAAGCTATGTCCAGGATATCATGGGACCGATGTGTTTTGATTTTGGCTTTGGCCCCTTCCGTTGGGTGTGTGCGAGTGGAGAAGCGACCGACTTGGAATTGACGGATGCCATTGCCTGCGGGGTACTTGAAGACTTGAAGAAAGAGGCGCCTGCGGAAATTCGACAACAAATGGACGATAACATTCGCTGGATTAAGGGCGCTCAAGCCAATCGTTTGGTTGTAGGATCCCAGGCGAGGATCCTGTACGCTGATGCGTTGGGCCGCATGAAGATCGCCAAGGCCTTCAACGATGCGATTGCCGCTGGTCGCTTGTCCGGTCCCGTGGTTTTGGGACGAGATCATCACGATGTATCTGGAACCGATTCGCCTTTCCGGGAAACATCCAATATTTATGATGGATCGGCATTCACGGCGGACATGGCGGTTCAGAACTTCGCGGGCGATGCGTTTCGAGGAGCGACGTGGATTTCACTGCACAATGGCGGTGGCGTTGGATGGGGCGAGGTGGTCAACGGAGGTTTTGGCATGCTCATCGATGGAAGCGCAGATGCAGAACGTCGGTTGACTTCCATGCTGCATTGGGATGTGAACAATGGAATCGCACGCAGAAGTTGGGCACGAAACGAGGGTGCAGAATGGGCCATTCAACGTGCGATGGAGCAAGAACCTCTATTGAAGGTGACACTGCCTGCGCATGCAGACGATGACCTCATCACCGACGCACTGAATTAATGGATGAATTTCAGGGCGATTTTGATGCAAAGGCACAATGGCCAGCGCTCAATGGCAGTCGGTTTGAAGCCTGCACCTTTCGCAATGTGAATTGGTCAGGGATGGATCTCCGAGGCGCCCGATTCGAACAGTGTGCTTTCAAAGACTGTGACCTTTCGAATGCAAAAACGCTGGGCCTAGGTTTTCAAGAAGTGCAGTTTGAAGGGTGCAAGCTTTTGGGCTTCAAATTTGATCTATGCAATCCGTTGGGCCTGTCTTTGCAATTGACCGGATGCAACCTGACAGCCTCATCATTTCATGGACTGGACCTCAGAAACGTGGTGTTTGAAAAATGCAATGCACAAGACGTCGACTTCACGAGTGCTCGAGCCGAAGGGGTTGCATTTCAAGAAGTGGACCTGAAGGGCGCGTTGTTTGAAAGAACGAACTTGAAAGCCGCGGATTTTACTTCGGCTTCAAACTGGCGCATCAACCCGAATGAGAATTCCTTGCAAAATGCGGCGTTTCGAAAAGATGAATTGTCTGGGCTACTGGAGTCATGGCCCTTGAAAATCATTTAAGGAAGCGTTAAAAACCAGGGAAACGTTTTAACTAAATTTTCGTTTCCAACCGGAAAGAAAGAGCGTATTTTTGCCGCTCGAATGGCTCAAACAACCCCATATCACGGCACAGATCGAACGGAAATTCTGCTCCATCAGGCGATGGAAATTTTCTTGCGTTTGGGGATTCGGTCCGTCAACATGGCGGATTTGGCGAGTGAAATAGGTGTGTCGAAGAAGACGCTCTATGTGTTTTTTAGGGATAAGAATGATTTGATTCTGAGATGCATGAACGCGCATTGTGACCGCATGGAGCAGGTGATCTCTGAGGCGGAAAACCAGCAGGGAAATGCCATCGATTCGGAATTAGCGATCATTGATTTTGTCCATGCCGTGATCACCAAAATGCATCCGAGCATGTTGCATGATTTGCGTAAATACCATCCTGCGGCATTTGATACCATCAACAAGCGAGAGGATGAGATCATTCTGGGTACAGTAGAGCGTAACATCCGACGAGGACAAAAAGAAGGTTTGTACCGTCAGGACATCAACCCCGCGTTGACCGCACGCTTTTTGGTCGCCATTGGCTACGAAGTCAAAAAATGCGGAGAACATGCCCGCTTTCAAGATGAGTTGACGTTATCAGACCTCTACATCCAATCGTCTTTGTATCACATCCGCGCGATTTCGACAGAAAAAGGAGCGTCGTATCTCCACAGCAAACTGGAAAAAGAAAAGTTGTTTCAATGAAGACGAAAATCCACCCATTGCAACCGGTAATAGCCGCATTTGCATTCATGATCCTGCTCAACCTGAATGCAATTGGTCAGGAGTCGTATTCCATTTCGCTGCAGCAGGCACAGCAAATAGCGTTGGAAAAGGCATTTGCGGTGCAGTATGCTGCGTTGGATTTACAGAAGTCCGAACGCGATGTGAAAGGATTGCTTTCAACGGGACTGCCCCAAGTGAGCATTGTCGGCGACTACAGCCAATACATTGACATTCCAACACAAGTCGCGGCGGGGGATGTATTTGGATTTCCATCCTACCTCACAGAGTTTTTTGGAGGGGTTTCGGAAGCTACCGGAGTAGGAATTGACGCGCCCACCGTGGATCCGAACGCGCTCTCAGAGTTTCAATTTGGGCAAAGCCACACCGCGAATTATGGTGTGCAAGCATCCCAATTGATCTTCAGCGGTTCGTATCTCTTTGGATTGAAAGCCTCGCAATTATTGGTGGAATCGCGTGAGCGCGGTCAGCAGCGGACGGCCGATGAGGTGATGCAACAGGTCGCAGAGGCTTATCATTTTGCGCTTGCTGCGAATGAAGGTTTGGATTTGGCCAACGCGGCGTTGGCTCAGGTTCAGCGGACACGCAATGAGGTGGCTGCAATGAACGAGGCCGGGTTTATGGATGAACTTGCGGTGAGCCAAATGGATTTAGCCATCAATGATTTGGAAGCTCAGGTTCTGGCCTCGAAGGGACAAATTATCATGGCCCAGGGATTGCTACGTTTTCAAATGGGTGTGGTCCCCGATGCGAAATTGGATTTAACGGACAACTTGGAGGATTTAATGACCAGCGGGAATGAATTGGAGTGGATGAGCCGTGATTTCAACGCAGAAAACGTCCCTGGAGTTCAGGAACAAGAACTCTTCTTGGGATTGGCAGCGCTGGACGTGCAGAGTCAGATTGCATCGGGATGGCCGCAGGTTTCTGCATTTTATACCAATCAGAATAATGCTCAGCGGGATGCGTTCGATTTCTTCCAGAAAGATCGCGCTTGGTACCCTGTTCAGTTGTGGGGAGTGAATTTTTCCATGCCGGTCTGGACCAGTTTTGGAGGACGACAGGCGGTGGAGAAAAAGAAAATCCAGGAGGAACGAGCCCGCATTGCACTCAATCAAATTACGCAAGCGGCCACCATGGAATTTGACAACGCTCAAGTGGCTTTTTCAAACGCTACGGCCTTGCTGAACAACGCAACAAACGGCGAGCGGTTGGCTCAGAAAGTTTACACCCAATCTGAACTTCGGTACCAAGAGGGGATGATTTCCAGTTTTGACATGGACGATGCAAGAAATCAATTGCTGGAGGCCAAAATCCAAAAACTCACGAGCTCGTTGGAATGGCTTGATGCGCGCGTCGCATTGCAAAAAGCCCTTTCCGCATTTGAGTGAAGAGGCGCGATCAAAATAGAAAGAACAGAACGATGAATATCATTTATACAGCACGCATGAAAAAAGCTTTGGGCCTTCCCGCGGTGATTTTAGTTTTGGCTTTAGCCAGTTGCGGATCATCCGATATGGAAGATGCAGGGTCGTCAGAATCTGGATCAGAGGCCAACGGGGTAAACCTCTTCAAGGTCGGTGTTTTGAGCATCGCGCCGCAGCCATTTACGCACAGGTTTTCAGTCCAAGGCAATGTCGAGACAGACCAAAACGCCTTATTGACGACTGAATTTGGAGGGGCCATCGAGGAGGTCATGGTTCGTGAGGGTCAGCAGGTGGCGGAAGGAACAGCTTTGGTTCGTGTCAACACGGATGTCCTGAAACGCTCGGCGTCAGAATTGCAAACGCAGTTGGAATTGGCTCAGGCAGTTTTTGATCGACAAAGTCGATTGTGGGAGCAAAACATTGGATCGGAAATTGACTTTTTACAAGCGAAAACTCAACTGGAATCGTTGCAGCGTTCACTGCAAACATTGGAAGAACAAATGGAAATGGCCGTGATGCGCGCGCCATTTGCGGGTGTGGTGGACCGATGCTTGGCTAAGACTGGAGAATTTGCAGTTCCTGGGGCACCACTGGTTCGGATTGTTGACCTCCGGGACATGTATGTCCGAGCGAGCGTGAGTGATCACTATGCCGGGAAGGTGTCCAAAGGCATGCAAGCAGAAGTCATTGTGAGCGGCGTGGATTCCATTCGCACCCAAGTGGGTCGGGTCGGACAATTCATCAACCCCTCGAATCGGACACTTGAGATTTCCTTGCCGCTTCCAAGGGGCAACAAATTCCTACCCAACATGTATGCGAGTGTTTGGCTGCAAGATCTTGGCTTGGACAGCGCGATGGTTTTGCCAAGCGCATTGGTTCAGCAGGATATCAACGGCGATGAATTTGTTTTCGTAGCAGAAGGTCAAAGCGCTGTGCGGACGGTTCGCAAAAAACTGATTGTCTCGGGTGTGGGCTCGGGCGACAACCTGCTGATCACGTCCGGCCTGTCGTTTGGTGATGATGTGATTCATCGCGGAGCTAACCGCGTTGTGGAAGGGCAAGAGGTAAACCTTATTACGGACTGATTCGATGGACCAACCTCAAGACCAAAAGGCCCGTGAGTTCGGATTGAGCTCATGGAGCGTGAGCAACGCCACTACGGTATTTGTGCTCGTCGCCATCATCATTGTTTCGGGGCTTTACAGCTACCTGACCGTTCCAAAGGAGAGTTTTCCAGAGGTCGTAATCCCCGAGGTTTTCATAGGAACCCCCTATCCGGGAAATAGCCCTTCCAACATAGAAAAGCTGGTTACACGTCCACTCGAAAAGGAAATCAATACGATTACCGGTGTGGATGAAATCACGTCAACTTCCATTCAGGGCTACAGCGCCATCGATGTGAAGTTCGAATTTGATGTGACATCCGATGAAGCATTGCGCAAGGTCAAGGATGCTGTGGACCGCGCAAAGGCAGATCCGGATTTTCCGGATGATTTGCCTGCGGATCCGGACGTTTTTGCCTTGAATTTTTCGGAGTTGCTTCCGGTGATGAATGTCAATTTATCGGGGGAGTATAGCTTGGATGAACTCAAGCGGTATGCCGAAGCGTTGGAGGAAGAAATTGAAGAGCTGCCTGAAATTTCCAAAGTGGATATTCGAGGAGTCATGGACAAGGAAGTGGAAGTGGTCGTAGACTACCTGCGAGCGGAGGCGATGCAGGTGAGCTTTAATGACATTTCAGGTGCAATTGCTCAAGAAAACATCACCATTTCGGGAGGGGATTTATTGGTGGATAATTTCCGCCGTTCCGTTCAAGTTGTCGGAGATTTTGAGACGACGGAGGACATTGAAAACGTCATCATCAAGAGTGAAAACAACGCTCCAGTCTACTTGAGGGATGTCGCAAGCGTTCATTTTGTTGAGCAAGAAAAAACCAGCTATGCTCGTGAGTACTTGCAACCGGTGGTTTCGCTGGACATCATCAAGCGCGCGGGTGAAAACCTCATTGCGGCATCAAATGGTATCAACGGCATCATCGCCGATGCCCAAGCAGATTTTTTACCAGAGAATCTCAACGTTTCGATCACGAATGATCAATCGGATCAGACCCGAACGCAAGTAGACGAGCTGCAGAATTCGATCATCTTCGGAGTGCTTTTGGTGATTGGAGTCTTGCTGTTCTTTCTCGGACTGCGCAATGCCTTGTTTGTGGGCGTGGCGATTCCGTTGTCGATGTTTATGAGCTTCATGATTTTGAGTGCATTGGGCATTACGTTCAATGTGATGGTTCTTTTTTCCTTGGTGCTGGCATTGGGGATGTTGGTGGACAATGGAATTGTCGTAGTCGAAAATATTTACCGCTTGATGGACGAAGGAAAATCATCCATTCAGGCGGCGAAACAAGGAGTAGGAGAGGTGGCCTGGCCCATCATTGCCTCAACAGCCACCACGTTGGCGGCGTTTTTGCCATTGGCAATTTGGCCAGGACTCATCGGGGAGTTCATGAAATACTTGCCGATCACCCTGATGATTGTCTTGAGTTCATCTTTGTTCGTTGCATTGGTGATTAATCCCGTTTTGACAGCGGCGTTCATGCGCGTAGGGGAGGACGGTGTCAGCAAAAAACGGGCGCATCGGTTGACACTTTCATTGATTGTTTTTGGCGGAATATTCTTGGCCTTGGGCGTAACGGCGTTTGGTAACATCTTGCTCATTTCGGGTTTGTTGACCATCACAAATGCGTACGTCTTGAACCCAGGAACACGCTTGTTTCAAAACCGATTCTTGCCTCGTTTGGAGGAGGGGTATGATCGCTTTCTGCGATACGCCTTGGCGGGTCGACGTCCGTGGGTCTTTTTCTTTGGTACAGCGAGTTTGATGGTTGTGGCATTTGTATTGCTTGGCGCGTTTCCACCGAAGGTTGAGTTCTTTCCCAGCAACGAGCCTCAATACCTGAACATTTTCATCACAAAGCCCATTGGAACGGATATTGAAGAGACCAACCGTGTGACACGGGAGATTGAATCCATGGTCTTGGATGTGATGAACGAAGAACGCTTTCAACGCCCCAATCCGGAGACCGGAGAAATGGAGGCATACATTGCCAATTCGATCATTGGTCAAGTGGGCAATGGCACCAGCGATCCACAGGAGGGGCCTTCATTGGGCAACACCCCGCACAAAGCGCGTATAGCGGTCAATTTTGTGAAGTTTCAAGAGCGCCGGGGTCAATCAACGCGGGATGTGCTGCGTTCCGTCCGTGAACGGTTATCGGCGTATCCAGATGCTGAGATCATTGTGGCCAAAAACTCAGATGGCCCTCCGCAAGGCCCTCCGATCAACATCGAAATTCGCGGAGACAATTATGACGACGTCTTGATCACGGCTAATTCGATGCGTCAGTATTTGCGGGAGTTGAATTTCGAGGGGGTGGAAGAATTGAAAATTGACGTGGATAAGCGAAAGCCAGAACTTCCGATTACGATTGATCGGGAAAAGGCACGCCGGTATGGATTGTCCACTCAAAACATTGGTTACACCATTCGAACGGCTCTTTTTGGACGAGAAGTCAGCACGTTCAAGGATGGAGA
This sequence comes from Flavobacteriales bacterium UBA979, assembly GCA_002292325.1. GTDB lineage: Bacteria > Bacteroidota > Bacteroidia > Flavobacteriales_D > Sanyastnellaceae > UA16. Next base: position 13,922 of record DBBR01000035.1, read on the forward strand.
GGACGATTATCCAATCAATGTGCGATTTGAAGAATCTGCGCGAAACAACGTGGATGCTTTGATGAATCAGAAAGTCATTTTCAGAAGTGCCTCGGATGGACAAATCAAGGAAGTGCCTATTTCGGCCGTAGCCACCGCAGACCGAAGTACCACGTTTAGCAGCGTGAAGCGAAAAGATTTGGACCGGTTGATTACGTTGAGTTCAAATGTTTTGGAAGGAGCCAATGCGAATGAAATCGTGCTGCAGATGCAAGAATCCTTGCAGGGTTTTCAAGCACCACGCGGTGTGGAATTCGCCTTCACAGGCCAACAAGAAGAACAGGCCAAGGAGCTTGCTTTTTTATCTCAGGCGCTCTTGCTCGCGCTCTTTTTGATTATCCTCATCATCGTGGCTCAGTTCAATTCCATTACCACACCGTTCATTATTGGCTTCAGTGTGTTCTTCAGCCTCATTGGTGTTTTGCTGGGCTTGGTGATTTTCCAAATGGATTTTGTGATCATCATGACCATGATTGGGATCATTTCTCTCGCCGGTGTGGTTGTTAATAATGCCATTGTTTTAATTGACTATACGGATTTGATACGGCAGAGGAAACGAAGGGAGTTGGGGGAGGATGATCATCTGCCTTTTTCTGAAGTGGTTGAATCCATCGTGCAAGGAGGTCGGACGAGATTGCGTCCGGTTTTATTGACCGCGATCACCACCATTCTGGGCTTGCTGCCTTTGGCCATCGGACTGAATATTGATTTTGTTTCCTTGGTGACCGAGTACGACCCCCGTATTTACATTGGCGGAGACAACAACGTATTCTGGAAACCCATGAGTTGGGCCATCATCTACGGGCTCACTTTTGCGACGTTCCTCACGTTGATCATTGTTCCTGTCATGTACTGGTGGATCAACCGCATGCAGTACAAGTACTTCCTGAAGAAGTCCGTCTAATTGCCGTGTTGCTCTCTTGAAACGCGACTTGGGATGCGCGTAAGGATTTCATATGGGATGGTCTGAGCGGCCGCAGCAAAGGATTCAATTCGTTGCTTCAATCCGAAGATCTCCACCGCATCACCGACCACGGCTTTTGGGATGGTCGTCACGTCGACCATGACCATGTCCATGCAGACTTTGCCCACAACAGGAACGAGTGTTTCATGAATGACAACGGAGCCTGCACCGTTGGACAGGTTGCGTGGAAATCCATCCGCGTACCCGACCGGCAGGGTCGCCAAAATCCGATCTTGATTGGAGGCATCTTCCAGCCCATATCCAACGCCTTCGTTTGCGGGGACCTTGTGCAACGACGAGATGACAGTTTCAAACCGCACAACGGGATGCAGTTCGATGGAATCAACTGAATCGGGCTGGACGCCCATCAATCCGATTCCTACACGAACATAATCTCCGGCTGCTTCTGGAAACCGCAGCAGGCCGGCGGTGTTGAGGATGTGCGAGCGGAGGTCGGGTTGATGTGATTGAAGCACATTGAACACACCTTGGAATGCGTTGAGTTGGGCGCGTGTGCGGTCATCTTGGTCGGGGTGATCTGCACTAGCGAGGTGGCTAAAAACGGTTTTCACACGGGTGGCCGAATGATCTAAGATGCTGATCATAGTTGTGGTTTGAGAGGGCGTAAACCCGAGTCGGTGCATGCCACTGTCGATTTTAAGGTGGATGGGCCAGGGTGTTTTTTTGCCAGAATGATTAAGGGCCTCACACAATGCATCAAATTGTTGGGTGGTATGAATGGTGGGTTCTAGCCGGTAATCAATCAGCGTTGTAAGCGTGGACACAGTGGGATTGAGAACCAGGATGCGTAGCGTGATGCCTTGTTTGCGCAATGCGATTCCTTCTTCCGTGCAAGCGACAGCGACCATCGGAATTCGATGAAATTCGAAGACCCGGGCTAACGCAGTGGCATTGGTTCCATAACCGGAGGCTTTGATCACCGCAATGAGATCAGCGGGGGTTTTGCAATGACTCCGAACATGGGTTCGGAGGGTGCGCAAGTTGTTTGTGAGTGCTTCTAAATCAACAACGAGTCGTGTTGCATTGCCCGTTTCACTCAGTTGAGAAACGATGCGTTCAAAACGTTCGACGCGCGGCCCTTTGACGAGCACGTGGGCTCCATCTAAAGCGCGTGGATCGGCAGACAGCGCCTCCAAGACTTCCGTTGTTTCATCAAAAAACCTCCAATTTGGCCGAAGTTCAAGGGGCTTCCAGGCACTTCCAACCGCCCAAACAAGATCGGTGTTGGCGGCATCAACCAATTGATTTAAGCGCTCCGCATCTCCCGCTAACATTCCGGGAATTGGCCCGATGATGGCGGCCTTTTTGGCTGGTTCGGGAATGCGATTTAAATCGAGCAACGCCAGTTGAAGCGCATCCCAGTCATTGGTATAGGCGTCGGAGAGCAGCCAGAGGCCGTCGGCTTTCCGAATGCGTTGCATCCGGTGGTCGAGGTTTTGAAAGTCGAGGAGCGATTGACCGATTGCAACGGGATTCATGCCCCAGACCAAAGCCGTGAGTGCTGCGGTCATCGCGTTGCGAAAACCGATTTCATCCGTGAATGGAATCGACCAGATGAATCGTTTGTTGTCCCAGTTGGCCTCAATTGTGCGCCCATTGAGATGGATGAAACTCGAGACACAAAGTGCGTGATGTGCTTCAGGTCCCCATGAATACACCTTCACTCCTTTTTGCTCTAACGCAACGCGGGCTTCGTTGAATCCGTCAGGAATTACGACCCACTGACAATTACCAAAAAGCAAAAGTTTTTCCGACCACAACTCGGCTGTAGTAGGGAAGTTTTCGGCATGGGCATTGCCCAAGTGAGTCAGGACCCCGAAGTTCGGACGAATGCAGTGCGCCAGTCGCTCCATCTCACCGGGCTCTGAAATTCCTGCCTCAATGACGGCCCATTCATGCTGGGGCTGCAGCGCACCCAATGCCAAAGGAACACCGACCTGACTGTTGAAGCTGCGGGGGCTTCCATACGCATCGACGTGTTTAGAAAAGAGCTGAATCAACCATTCTTTGACGGTGGTTTTTCCGTTGCTCCCCGCAATAGCAATGATAGACGTGTCACACGCATCGCGCCAATGCCGCGCGAGGCTTTGCCACGTAGCCACGGGGTCGGGGGAATAAACCACATCCGCATTTGTCCATTTTGGCACCGGAGTACCCTTCAATACAATGAAATACCGCGCCCCTTCGGCATAGGCTTCATTTAAATAATCATGCCCGTCGTGCCAAAGGCCTGTGATGGCGACAAAAGCCCTTGCGGCAGCCGGGTCGTAAGCAAATTGCCGGGAGTCTTGTGTGATGAAGAGCGGCTGGCTCGGTTCCATCGCCTCTGCGCCCTCGATCGTCGAATGATCAAGGGTTACAAGTCCTTGCAACCAAGATTTCCAGGCGCCGACCGTCATGAGGCGGAAGGTTCTTCCCCTTGATTTGCTTTTCGCGCTTCGACAAACGCCTGTCGTGTGAGGGGAATGTATCGATCCTTCTCACCGATTTCGACCGTGCTATCTCCTCCGGCAATGCGGTGCGAAAAGTGAGCGGGTCGGCCGGTCTCCATGCAAACGGCGTGCAATTTCGTTACCTCTTCCGCCAAAGCCAACAACTCCGGCATGCACCCAAAAGGAATGCCTTTGAAATCCAAATCCAATCCCGCCGCGATGACTCGAATGCCTCGGTCTGCAAGGTGCGCGCAAGTGCGCGGTAAATCCGCGTCGAAAAACTGAGCTTCGTCAATTGCGACAACTGTAATGGGTTTTGCTTGCGCTTTGAGGTAATCGAGCATCGCCCGGCTGGAGTCGACTGTTACACTCGGCAATGCGTTGGCATCGTGCGAAGTCACTTGGTCCTTGTTGTACCGGGTGTCCTTGGCGGGTTTGAAGATTACAGTAGGCTGGTGAGCAATTTGCGCCCTGCGGACGCGCCGCAAAAGTTCTTCTGTCTTTCCGGAAAACATGGGACCGCAGACGACCTCAATTCGTCCTTCGCCGAGGCCGGTGTGTTGGAGTGGAGAATGTTCTTCGTGCGGAACCATGAGTTTGGTCAATTGATTGGGTTCGAAATTAATTCAGTCCCTACTTTGCAGACGCAAGAAGTGGAAGCATTTTTAAAAAGAACGGATTCATGTCAAAATTAGCCTTGATTGTGTTAGCCAGTGTCGTCATCGTTGGATGCACGCGAACGGCTGGAGAAGGTGGGGTTGCCGTGGCAACAGGTGCGGTGGAAGTTGAGCAACGTGTGGTCATTACCAATCCTGCCGGTGCGGTGGTTGCCGCCGCCGCCGATGAGGATGTTTTTATCATTTATGGAGATCGCGTGGGCCCCGATGACCGGGTCCGAACCAATTTTGATGGTGAATTCGCATTTTATGGTCTTCGACCGGGTGATTACACGGTCTATGTGTACAGTGAAGATACCATGCCGTTGTTCAACAATGCTCCAGACATCTCCATTGTCCAAACCTTTACCATCGATAAAGGTCAGGAAGAAATTGACTTGGGAACGATGCGCATTTACAAAGACATCTAAAAGGGGTGCGCAATTTCTTGATCATCGCGATTTGCAGTGTGCTGGCCTGGGTTGCCAGCCAACCTTTGCATGCCCAGTATACCGATACGGAGTTCTGGCTGGGATCGGGAGTGAGTCAATCCATTAACAAAGACCTTTCATGGTCGTTGCAATGGGAAAACCGCTGGACTCAGGGGATGCGCTGGCACGATCAAGGATTGGTGGATGCCGCCCTTGAATACGACCTGAATAAGCACTGGAGTTTGAACGCACAATGGCGTTTTTCGGAGCGTCAATTGGCGGAAGGGGGATACGCGACTCGGCGCAGGGGTGCGCTGCGATTGCTGGGGGATTGGAAGGCGGGTGGCGGCAAAGTCAAGGGCCGTTTGATGTGGACAGAGAGCTGGAATCCACTGCTGGGATGGGAGGATATACAAACCCGTACGTGGGAACCAACGACGAGAATGCGCTTGGGATATGTTCACGCGCTTGCGTCGCAGACTCGGGCGGAAGTGAGTTGGGAATTGTTTTACCGCGGAGATGGCCAATGGAGCGAACGACGTCAGGCGTCTGCTTCGTGGGATGTATCCAAATACTGGGCCGTGGGCGCATCGTATATGTTTGGAAATACATGGAAGGATGATGACCCTTGGCGGGCGCACGTGCTGAGAATAAAAACGACCTGGACTTTGCCTTCGGTGAGAAAAATCCGGCGGACCTCGCCACCTGCGCGCATATACAAGGATGGAAATGCGGTTGGTTCGAGGAAGATGTCAGCATGTCCGCCGTGCAAGGTCAATCAACTGCGTCTCACGGAGGTGAATGGCAAGGGTGAACCGGCGGATTTCATCGAATTGTTCAATGAAGGAGACGCTCCATGTGATTTGAAGGGGTGGAGAATTACCGAGGCATTGGATCGTTCAGGATGGACGTTTCCGTCGGTGGTGCTTCCAGCGTCTGCCTGTTGGTTGGGCTTCGAAGGAGGCCGAAACTCATTTGATTTTGGTATTTCTGCTGACGGGGAAACGCTGTTTTTGATTGGACCAAACGGTGTAAATTTTCAAAAACACCTTGTGCTGGAATCGACAGAATATCGCTCTCAAGGGGTTGATAAATCAGGAGTTTGGAACATTTTTGAACCTTCTCCAGGCTTGGTCGAGTACCGTAAATAAGTGAAGTTGAAATTTTTGTCCACAGGATGTCTTGGGTTGTAAACATCCGTTTGCTATCTTCGCACCCCCAATTTCGGGGAGAATTTGAACTATCAAAACACTGAGCTGTGGATACTTTGAGCTACAAAACCCGCTCCATCAACAAGGAGAACGCAGAAAAGAAGTGGTTGCTTGTTGATGCTGAGGGCCAGACATTGGGCCGATTGGCATCCGAAGTCGCGAAGCGTCTTCGTGGAAAGCACAAGACCAACTTTACACCACATGCTGATTGTGGGGACTTCGTTATTGTAGTCAATGCAGAGAAGGTTGTTTTGACGGGAAACAAATGGGACAGCAAAGAATACATTCGGTACACAGGTTACCCCAGTGGCCAGCGTAAACGAACGGCGCGTGAGCAAATGAAGCGTAAGCCTTTTGCTATGGTAGAAGATGCTGTACGCGGAATGCTTCCAAAGAATTCTTTGGGACGCGAAATTTTCCGAAACCTGCACGTTGTTGTGGGCCCGGACCACAAACACGAAGCTCAGCAACCTGAGACATTCACACTGAACGCTTGAATCGAAAAGCTTGATCATCACATCGCATGGAAGTAATTAATACATCTGGTCGTCGCAAAACAGCAGTTGCTCGTTTGTACATGAAGCCTGGAAAAGGCAGCGTAACCGTCAACAAAAAGGAGGCGAACGCTTATTTCACGACGTCTGTGTTGCAATACAAAGTCAACCAGCCCTTCATGTTGACGGAGACAATCGGTCAATACGACGTTCAAGTGAACGTTGATGGCGGTGGAATCACCGGTCAAGCCGAAGCCGTGCGGTTGGCGATTTCAAAAGCGTTGATCGAAATCAATCCCGAATGGAAGCCAGCGTTAAAGCAGGTAGGTTTGACGACACGTGATCCGCGTATGGTCGAGCGAAAGAAATTCGGTCAAAAGAAGGCGAGGAAGAAATCTCAATTCTCCAAGCGTTAATACCCTCCCTCCACTAGGAAACTATTTATTGAATTATTGTTTAGCATCCAAACCCTTTGGACTCGCCGGATAAACTCCGAACCGACTACCAAGGCGTTGCTTAAACCAGGAAAGTAAACATGGAAAAGACAACCTTCGAGCAAATGCTCCAAGCCGGAGTTCACTTCGGCCACCTCAAGCGCAAGTGGAATCCCCACATGGCGCCTTACATCTTCACCGAGAAGAAAGGAATTCACATCATTGACCTTCACAAGACAGCTGTCAAACTCGATGAGGCGGCGTCTGCAATGAAGCAAATCGCGAAGAGCGGAAAGAAGATTCTTTTCGTTGCAACGAAAAAGCAAGCAAAAGCCATCGTTTCTGAGCGAGTGAAGGCCATTGGTATGCCCTACGTAACGGAGCGATGGTCAGGCGGTATGTTGACGAATTTTGCAACGATTCGCAAGGCGGTCCGCAAAATGTCACAGATTGACAAAATGGAGCAGGATGGAACGTTGAACACCATGTCGAAGCGTGAGCGCTTGCAGGTGAGTCGTCAGCGCGCCAAGCTGGAAAAGAACTTGGGTTCAATTTCTGATTTAACCCGCATCCCAGCAGCCATTTTTATCGTTGATGTGGTCAAAGAACACATTGCATTGGCTGAAGCACGAAAGTTAGGCATCCCTGTATTTGCGATGGTGGACACCAATTCGGACCCACGTCCAGTTGATTTCCCTATCCCATCCAATGACGACGCGGGACGTTCGATTGCATTTGTGATGGATGTTCTGGCTCAATCGATTGCAGAGGGATTGCAGGACCGCAAGGCGGACAAGGACCAAGCAGACGCTCAAGCGGCGGCCAAGAAGGCCAAAGCCGAAGAGCCAGCTGCGGAAGCCGCTGCACCTGCGG
>DBBR01000035.1:21505-30820 GCA_002292325.1 Flavobacteriales bacterium UBA979
ACCCGCAGAAGAAGCTGCCGCGCCAGCAGCAGAAGCCAAGGATGACTCGAAAGAGAAAGAAGCTTAAACACCCATATAGACATGAGCATTACAGCTGCAGAAGTAAACAAGCTCCGCAAGCAAACAGGTGCGGGCATGATGGATTGCAAAAAAGCCTTGCAAGAGGCGGAAGGCGATTTCGATAAAGCCATTGAGATTTTGCGATTGAAAGGTCAAAAAGTCGCGGCCAAGCGTGGGGATCGTGAGACAGGTGAAGGAGCGGTTATTTCATCTGCGAATGCCGCGGGTGATTTTGGCGTTTTGCTGGCTTTGAATTGCGAAACAGACTTTGTTGCCAAGAACGAGGAATTTGTTGGTGTGGCCACGAGCATCATGAACGTTGCTTTGGAGGCAGGCATTACCGATAAAGCCACCCTTATGGCTTCAGGATTTCCTGGTGAAAACGTCACGATCGAGGAGAAGATTACGGAGCAAATCGGCAAGATTGGCGAGAAAATTGAAGTGGGAGAATTTCAGACATTGAATGCCGCCCATGTAGCTTCGTACATCCACCCGGGCAATCGACTTGCGACCATTGTTGGTTTCAGCGCAAATGTTGGCGACGGTGGACGTGACGTTGCGATGCAGGCAGCTGCTATGGCGCCTGTGGCTTTGGACGAAGCCAGCATACCAGCGGATTTGATCGACAAGGAACGCTCGATTGGCAGAGAATTGGCAATCCAAGAAGGAAAGCCAGAAGCCATGGCAGATAAAATTGCAGAGGGCCGCCTGAAAAAATGGTTCAAAGAAGCAACGTTGGTGAATCAAGCATTTATCAAGGATGGAAAAATGAACGTTGGCCAGTACGTCGATTCAATTGGCTCGGGCACGAAAGTGACAGGATTTTGCAGGGCAGCCTTGGACTAGGTTGTCGCGTTTCATTTTTGAAAAAAGGGCTTCCGTTTTGGTGGCCCTTTTTTGATGTCTGACCTTTGCGGAATATTCGGATATTTACCGCTACGATGAAATACAAGAGAATCCTTCTGAAGCTGAGTGGAGAGGCTTTAATGGGCCAAAAGCAGTTTGGCATAGACAACGACCGGTTGAAGCAGTATGCAGAGGAGATTAAATCTGTAGTCGACACGGGAATGGAGGTAGCGATTGTGATCGGCGGAGGAAACATTTTCAGAGGAGTTCAGGCCGAGGAGGGCGGCATGGAGCGAACACAAGGAGATTATATGGGGATGCTGGCAACCGTCATCAACTCGATGGCGTTGCAGAGCGCGTTGGAGAGTGCGGGTGTGGATACCCGCTTGCAATCTGCGATTGAATTGAAGCAAATTGCGGAGCCCTTTATTCGTCGCCGCGCTGTTCGTCATCTAGAAAAGGGACGCGTCGTCATTTTTGGTGGAGGAACAGGCAATCCATTCTTCACAACGGACTCCGCGGCATCGCTTAGGGCCATCGAAATTGATGCGGATGTCATTCTCAAAGGAACACGGGTAGACGGCATTTATACAGCAGATCCTGAGAAGGATCCAACAGCAGTGAAATTCGATACCATCTCCTTCGATGAAGTATACAAGAAGGGCCTCAAAGTCATGGACTTGACAGCCATTACGCTTTGCAATGAAAACAATCTACCCATTGTTGTTTTTGACATGAATAAAAAAGGCAACCTGCAGCGATTGATTTCAGGTGAAGATGTAGGTACTTTAGTGAACGTTTAATCAATCAGAACGGATGTCAGAAGAAATTCAAATGGCGCTAGATACAGCGCGGGAGGCCATGGAAAAGGCCATCGTTCATATGGAGGCTGAACTGACTAAAATTCGCGCAGGAAAGGCACATCCGGCCATGCTTGACAGCGTCAAAGTGGAGTACTATGGCTCCTTGACACCGTTGAGCCAAGTGTCCAATGTCAATACATCCGATGCCCGAACATTGACTGTTCAGGCATGGGAGAAATCGATGTTAGATCCCATTGCGACAGCGATCATCAACGCAAATTTGGGGCTCAACCCCATGAACAACGGGGAGTCTATTTTAATCAATATTCCGCCGCTTACGGAGGAACGAAGAAAGGATTTGACCAAACGAGCTCGTGGCGAAGGCGAGCATGCGCGGGTGTCCGTGAGAAACGGTCGCAAGGACGCCAATGATTTTATTAAATCTGCCAAGTCCGACGGCTTGAGCGAGGACCTTGCTAAGGACGGAGAGGTTGAGGTCCAAAAATTGACCGACGGCTACATTAAAAAGATTGACGAGATCCTCGCGAAGAAGGAATCCGACATCATGACGGTCTGAACCCGGACGGACTCCGGAATGCCTTTGCGGCAGCACGTGCCGCATCATCGGAAGCGAGCAAGTCAGCCAAATCCGGACGGGCCTCCCAATCCACTTGCTTCAGTGCGTGCTCTATGGCGTCAGTCATGCCCGTGAAGCTTAACTCATCTTCCAAAAACCGTGCAACGGCGACTTCATTGGCGGCGTTCAAAACAGCGGGAGCATTGCCCCCTTTATTTCCGGCATCGAAGGCGAGTTGGAGGTTGCGAAATGCAGTCAAATCGGGCTTCTCAAACGTGAGTTGAGGATAATCAAAAAAGCTGAATCGCTCGAAGGAATTGGCCAACCTCCGGGGATACCCTAAGGCATACTGGATCGGAAGCTTCATGTCAGGCAATCCCAATTGCGCCTTGATGGAACCATCTTCAAATTGCACGCAACTGTGCACGATGCTTTGGGGATGGACCACGACCTCGACTTGGTCCATTCGAACGTCGAACAACCACTTGGCCTCAATAACCTCTAGACCTTTATTCATCATGGATGCACTGTCAATGGTGATTTTGGCTCCCATATCCCAGTTGGGGTGTTTCAGCGCTTGGGCTTTGGTGACCTCCATCAGCTGATCCCGTGATTTGCCGCGGAAAGGTCCTCCCGATGCCGTCAAAATCACCTTTTCAATGGGGTTGAGGATTTCTCCTGCGAGGCATTGGTAAATCGCACTGTGCTCTGAGTCGACGGGATGGATATCCACACCGGCCTCCTGGGCCTCCTTCATGACCAATTCTCCTGCGACGACCAATGTCTCCTTATTGGCCAAGGCGATGGTTTTCTTCGCGCGAATGGCCCGAAGTGTTGGGCGTAATCCAGCGGCGCCGACTAAGGCGGTGAGAACGACTTGGATTCCTTCCATTTCCACGACCTGTTCCAACGCTTCGGGTCCGCCATAGACTTTGATGCCGTGTTCCCATAATGCGTCTTTGACTTCGCCCAGCCGGGAGAGATCACCGATGACAACCGTATTGGGCTTGAATTCAAGTGCTTGCTGAATCAACAAGGGCGCATTGCGATGTGCAGTCAACACCTCAGCGTGGAGGGTTTCGGGCTGTTCTCGGATGACTTCGAGTGCTTGGGTCCCAATGGACCCCGTGCTTCCAAGAATGGCTATGCCTCTTGTTTGGTAGGTTGAATCGCTCAAAGGAAACCCAATTCAAGTTTGGCCTCTTCGCTCATCATATCCTGTGTCCACGGTGGATCGAATACAATGTTCACCTTGGCGCCGGTGGCGCCTTCAATGTTACCGACCTTTTCTTCCACTTCAGCAGGCAGACTTTCGGCAACGGGACAATTGGGTGAGGTCAGGGTCATTTCGATGTGAACGAAGCTGTCTTCGTTTATTGTGACTTCATAAATCAGCCCCAATTCATAAATATCGACAGGGATTTCAGGGTCGTGTACCGTTTTGAGAACGGAGACGACGGTTGCTTGATTAAATGATGCAGGCATGGTTAGTGAGCTTGAGGGGAAAGCCAAGCTTCCACCTCTTCCAAGGCGAGTGCAGGCACATCCAATTTGTTCTTTTTACGGTATCCATTGAGCTTTTCACGCAATCCGCCTGGGCTCAGTCCTTCGAAGGCTGCGGGGGATTCGTATCCTGCAGCAGCGACGTGTTCTGCCCATATTTCGGGAACGCCCAAGGCTTGTAGCCCAGAGATATCGGGTCCGGAGGCAAAAACTTCGGGTCGCATTTGAGGGAACAGGAGCACTTCTTGAATCGATGTTTGATTCGTCAACATCATCACCAGCCGATCTATTCCGATCCCAATTCCGCTGGTTGGAGGCATGCCGTATTCTAAAGCGCGCAGGAAGTCTTGATCAATGAACATGGCCTCGTCATCTCCTCGCTCGCCCAGTTTCAATTGGTCTTCAAATCGTTCGCGTTGATCGTCCGGGTCGTTCAACTCGCTGTAGGCATTCGCTACTTCGGTTCCATTAATGAACAGCTCAAATCGCTCTGTGTAGGCCGGATCATCGCGGTGAACCTTGGTCAGCGGCGACATTTCCACGGGGTAGTCCATGATGAAGGTGGGCTGGATGTAATGGTGCTCGCATTTTTCACCGAAGAGCTCATCGATTAATTTGCCCTTGCCCATGGATTCGTCTGTATCCAAACCAACGCCATCACATGCTGCACGGAGTTCGGCTTCGGTTTTTCCATGAACATCGATGCCGGTGTGCTCCAAGATGGCATCGCGCATGGTGACGCGCTGATAGGGAGGAGCAAAGTTGATTTCTTCGCCGCCAAGGGTAGCCCGCGTGGTTCCATGGACAGCTTGACAGATGTCAGACAACAGATTTTCTGTCGTCTCCATCATCCAATGGTAATCCTTGTAGGCGACGTACAACTCCATCACAGTGAACTCGGGATTGTGCGTGCGGTCCATGCCTTCATTGCGGAAGTTTCGCGAAAACTCATAGACGGCTTCAAATCCTCCAACAATCAATCTTTTTAGGTACAGTTCATTCGCGATTCGGAGGTACAACGGCATGTCCAGTGCGTTGTGATGCGTGACAAATGGTCGTGCCGCCGCTCCACCCGGAATGGGTTGTAAGACAGGCGTATCCACTTCGAGCCAGCCATCCCGATCAAAGGATGTTCGGATGGTCTGGATAACTTTGGATCGCGCTTCAAAGGTTTGCTTCACACTCGGGTTGACGACGAGGTCAACGTAACGCATTCGGTACCGTAACTCAGGGTCATTAAAGGCGTCATGAACCGTTCCATCCTCTTCGACTTTGACAGCGGGCAAAGGCTTGAGGGATTTTGACAGGACAGTGAGGGATTTCACCTTTACGCTTTGTTCGCCGGTTTTTGTAGTAAACGTTTCTCCCGAAACACCGATGAAATCTCCCCGGTCGAGCAACTTTTTAAATACGGTATTGTACAGCGACTTATCCTCTCCCGGACACAGCTCGTCGCGGTTCACGTACAATTGAAACGTGCCTTCGCTGTCTTGAATTTCAGCAAAGGAAGCCTTCCCCATGATCCGTCGGGTCATAAGACGACCCGCGAGGGTCACCTTCAAACCCTCTTCGAATGTTGCTGTCAAAGAGCGAGCGCGATGGCTTGCTGTAAAAGCTGCCGCGGGGTAGGGCTCGATGCCCATGGCACGGAGCGAGGCAAGTGACTCGCGTCTGACGCGTTCTTGTTCCGATCGTTGCATGCCACAAAGGTAATCCGATGTCGGAATGTCACTGTAGCTTTGGGCCGAATAAACACGGGACATCTTTCACATGAAAACTTACTTGTTGCTCCTTATTGGTTCAGTGACCATCGGCCAATTGACGCACTCCAATGCTTCTGCTCAATCATCGGATTCCCTTTTCTTGCGGGTTACGCTCGAAGAGGCAACCGTTCAGGGGGTCGATTTTGTCCAGCCTAAAAGCCTTGATTCTCCCAAAGCGGTGACCATATTGGACCCTACGGAATGGTCTTCTTCTGCGTCCATAACAGAGGCGCTTGAGTTTGTTCCGGGTGTAGATGTGCAATCTCGAGGAGCTTGGGGTGTGCAAACGGATGTGAGCATCCGTGGGGGTTCGTTCGAGCAGGTAGCTTTGCGTGTCAATGGCATGCGATGGAGCGCTCCCCATACGGGTCATCATTTGATGAACATTCCAATTGATCCGGAAGATTTAAGCCACGTCGAAGTGGTCCGATCTGGATCAGGCCCCTGGGCAGGAGTTGGAGCGTTTTCTGGCGCAATTAACATGGAAACAAATTCGGGAGCATCAGGAAATCGAGCGACGTTTACAGCAGAGCTGGGTAGCTTTGATTGGCAGCGATTGCGAGGTCATGTAAATTGGAAATTAGGCAAGCTGAACCACAGCTTGAGCCTTTCTCGTGCGACAACAGCAGGCCATATAATGAATGCAGACGCGGAAATCCAGCGGGTTTTTTATGGGGTGAATTGGGACCGGAAGAACCAACGATGGACCGGCCTCCTGGCAGGAGAAACAAAGGCTTTTGGGGCGCAGAATTTTTACACATCGGTTTACCCCGATCAATATGAAGAGACGGGTTCGGCTGTTGCACAATTGGGCTGGGAATTGACCCAAAATCGATTGCGCATTCAAGCAGGTCTTCATGGCCGATACCATGCCGATCGATTTGAGCTTTATCGCGAAGGAGCAGGCTGGTACAACCTGACAGATGAGGGATTCTATGTCGCACAGTGGGATTTGCCAGATACAGCGGGGCTGTATGCCCCGGGTGCTTCATGGTACGCGGGCGCCAACTTGCACCGGTCATTTGTTACAGCGGCCAATGCTTTGGTCCAGTGGAAGTCCGATGATTGGACGTTTTCTGCGGCAGCAGATGCTCGCAATGAGGTGATTCGTTCCAATCGATTGGGCGGGGCTTTGGAAGGGTCAACGGCTGAAGATATTTACGTAAAAGGGGATGACCGTCAGAACTTAGACGGTTACGTTTCGGCGCACCGCAGCGGGCAAGGTTGGGACGCAACGCTGACTTATGGTGTTAATGCAAATTCCCGTTTTGGGACCTTCGGCTTGCCGGCGGTGCAACTGACTAAGACGGTTGGAACCCATGGCCGTCTATTTGGGTCCGCTGGGCGATCGGTGCGTCACCCGTCGTTCACTGATCTCTATTACAACATCGGGGGAGCCGTTGGAAGTGAAACGCTGGAACCGGAGCAATCCGATCAACTCGAGGCAGGCGCTCGCTGGAAATTGGCATCTCCTGAAAACGGAGCCCTGTTCATTGAGTCCACACGGTTTTTTCGCCGAGGGACGAACCTCATCGATTGGGTTCAATTCGACGGCAGTGAAGTCTTCGAAGCAACGAATCTTTCGGCGGTCGACTTCATGGGAGGTGATGTCGCGATTCAATACCAACAACCGTCCTTTGAGGGCATTCATATTCAACAGGCCCGGGTGTCAGCTACATGGATGGACGCCAGCCGAACCTCACAAGGCTTCACGTCGAATTATGTTTTGGATTTTGTCCGGGTGAAATACGATGCGCTCGTGCGTGTGGCAGGCATTGGCCCAGTGGTCTGGACTTTGCGCGGGAGCATGCAGGAACGCAACGGTTCCGCGATGGAGTGGAACGATGCCGCATTGCTCCAGTTGTGGGGGACAGAACTCTCATTCAAAGGCTCCGATGGAAATCAATTGTCTTGGCGGGGCCATGTGCGATTGGACAACGCCTTTGATGTGCAATATGCAGACCGTGGCAGTGTGCTGCAGCCGGGGCGCATGGTGCGATTTGGCCTTACCTTTGAGTGGAAAGATTGAACGGATATACCATGGAAAAGATGAGGGAATTGATTACCGGTTTTCCGGAGCAAATGAAGCACGCATGGGAAATCGTCCAGGCGACGCCGATTGATTTCGGAGGATGGACACCCCAACAAGCGCTCGTTTTGGGTATGGGGGGAAGCGGCATAAGCGGTGTGATCGCATCGAAGATGCTATCAGATGTTAGTCCAATTCCCATTCAGGCGAATTCGAATTACCGTGTTCCTGCATGGACGGGTGAACGCACCCTCGTGGTGGCTTGTAGCTATTCCGGTCACACCGAGGAAACACTTACCGCATTGAATGACGCCCGCCAACGAGGCGCTCGCGTGGTCGCGATCACCTCTGGGGGTCAATTGGGAGAATGGTGTGAAGAACACGGTTGGCCGTCGGTCCGGTTCCCGGGAGGCCAGCCACCGCGGTCTCAATTCGGATATGCATTCACATCCGTTATGCATGCGTTGCACGCTGCAGGATTGGTACCCGAAGCCACCTATCAAGCATTTGGTCGAGTTGCCGAACATTTATTGACCAACCAATCAAATGGAATCGAACGGGCGGAGGCGTTGGCGGATGTGGTGGAAGGACGGAATGTGCTGCTGTACGCTGACGCAGCTCAGGAAGGTTTGGTGACTCGTTGGCGTCAACAGCTCAACGAGAACAGTAAATTACTTTGCAGCCACCATGTGTTTCCTGAGATGAACCACAACGAGTTGGTAGGATGGGAAGGTGCAGGGGAGAACGAAGTCGTGGTTTTAATTCAAACCCCAGAAGATCACCCACGGACGCGCATCCGAATGGAGGTGTGCATGGAAATTTTTCAAGGCCAAGGAGCAGATGTGGTCATCGTTGAAGGGGATGGCGAGCACAGCATCTTGCGCTTTTTTGATTTAATCCAAGTCGGAGACTGGCTTAGTTTGATTTTGGCGGAACGATCAGGCGTGGACCCGGTGGACATCAAGAACATTGACCACCTCAAAGCAGCGCTTTCCAAAATTCCGTGATCGGTGAAGCCGCAAGTCACGTTTCATGACCTAGGACGTCAGCCGTACGAGCCGATTTGGCGCCATCAAGAAGCGCTGATGAAGGCGATAATCGAGCAAAAAATAACCCGACGTAAAGCAGGATTGGAAGGGATGGATGCGGGAGATTCTGAATCTTTAGCCTTGCCCGATAGTCAGTTGATTTTTGTAGAGCATCCGCACGTGCTGACGTTGGGTAAATCGGGCGATGCAAACCATGTCGTTGCTTCTCCCGATCGGCTGAAAGCGCTGGGAGTGGAATACTACCCGATTAACCGGGGCGGGGACATCACCTACCACGGTCCTGGGCAATTGGTGGGTTATCCGATTTTGGATTTGGATCAATACTTCAATGACATTGGGAAATACATGAGGTACTTGGAGGAGGCCATTGTGCGCACGTGCGCAGATTATGGGGTGCGCGCTGGACGAATCGATGGGTTGACAGGGGTGTGGGTTGATGCTGAAAAGGGGATGAATGCAAGGAAGGTTGCTGCCCTTGGCGTGAAGTGTTCTCGTTGGGTGACGATGCACGGTTTTGCATTCAATCTCAACACCGACTTGAATTTTTTTGATCTCATCGTGCCCTGTGGAATAGGGGATCGAGGAGTGACGTCCTTGGCAAAAGAATGCGGACAAAAGATTGACGAGGGTCAAGCTAAATCGAAGGTGTTGCGTCATTTAACTGACCTTTTTGGCTGGGAAATCA
>DBBR01000105.1 GCA_002292325.1 Flavobacteriales bacterium UBA979
GCTTGGAAACGAAAAACACGCAAAGTGAAGTCCTCCCAATCTCCTCCATGCGCCGCCTTATCGCGCATTTCATTTCTGAATGCGAGTAACTTTTCAAGTATCAGGGATTCATTCTGTATCATTTCACAGCGGCTTCACCGCACCACGAAGTTCCGGATTCCGTAGCTTTGAACCCAATGTTCGAACCAAAATTCATCGCCAATCCATTTCATAGGAGGTTCACACCGTCTATCCTCTTGTTCCTCTTGCCATTTAACGGCTGCCTGCCGGAGGCGAGTTTTCCAGACGAACCCCTCCTCGAATTCCGCTCATTTGATCCGCAAGTGAACGGAAGCCGCGAATTGATCATTGGTTTTTCGGACGGAGATGGAAACATGGGGTTGGCACAGGCGGATACCATCCCTCCTTTTTGTTCGACCTGTGAATACCATCAAAACTTGAAATGTGAATACCAAGAATTCCAAGATGGCGAGTGGATCGAAATTGAATTGAACCCCGACGCAGGCCAGATCCCTTTTTATTATCGAGTTCCTCCCGCAGCACCCACCGGTCAAAATCCCTCACAGAACGGTACCATCGCAATCGATATGAATTCATGGTACTTGAATAGTGAGTACGATTCAATTCGTTTCCGTATCACGCTATATGACCGAGATTTGAATGCATCCAATGATGTGTTTACATACGCGGTGGCAAAACCCTAGCCAAGCTGGATGCTCATCATCCATTAAAAATAACCTGGCATAAAAAAAGGCGTCTCCAATTGAGACGCCTTTTTCTTTCGGAAATTCAGCTTCTTTACTCAGGGCAGAATGATCCAAACTGAGAAAGGAAGAAGAGCAAGTCCGGTGTTCCGACTTGGCCATCTCCGTTCACATCAGCAGGACAATCGTCCGTGAAATCGAATTCACACAATCCATCGTCCATGGTCGCAGCTGCGTCGTAGTTGGTCGCGTCTGCATAGACACAACCGTAGCAGTCGTACGTGCAAGAACCGTCATCAAAGAAGGCTCCATCGTTGAAGTTGCATGCGGTAGCATCGACACATCCAAATGCGGATGAGTTCGCTGCGCCAGGTGTTCCGTTGTCTACCCAGCTGGCTTGCCAGTTGTTCGCATCATCGTTGTTCAAATCTGTTTGAATCAATTCCAAGCTAGAGCATCCGCCGTCAGGACTTTGGACCAATACATTGCCCAAGACGGCAACCGTTTGAGCCGGCCATGGAGATCCATCGTCATAATCAACCGCGTCAATCATGTTGCCGAAGCCATCTTCTATACTCACCGCTTCACCGCTATTTGAGAAGTTGCCCAAATCCATTTGGAAGACTTGAACACCCAAGCTACTGTAATTGGCTGTTCCAGCATCAGAAACGGTCATCAAGAAATATTCTCCAGGATTGATCGTCGTGCCCGCTGGGAATACATAACCAAGCTGAGGCGCACCACTGGCCGAATTGTAAAATTCAAATCCACCGATTTCAACAGCTGCATCGCCGGCAAAGTAAATCTCCACGAATTCGTAGTCAAAATCATCGCCTTGCGCACTGCAAGGATTGTAGTGAATCTCGTTGATGACCATCGCTGGTAAGCTGTAGTAGCACTCATCATTGGTCGCATTCGTCACGCCTTCTTGATAGTTATACGCTGCTGGATCGTCGCAACCGCTGATGACGCATGAACCATCATCGATGGTCGCTTCAGGATCGTAGTTATCAGCTGCTGGATCCGTACAACCTGGTGCATCAATGCAAGATCCGTCGTCTTCTTGTGCATACAAATCGTAATTGCTAAATGAAGCCGTCGTGCAACCCAGTCGCACAACATCGGCTGAATCTCTTGGGAGCAATTTCCATGCTCCGTAGGCATAAAAATTCGGGCCGACCACACGGTAACTGCGGCCCTCTTCCAGTACAGGGGCATACGTCGCACCTCCATCAGCTGTCAAAGAATCTCCGATCGCATCGTAGCCGATGTCATCGATAACACCGATACCGGAGCCATCATTCAAGTGCCACTCACCATACCCTGCATCTGCACTCACGCATTCACCTGTCATGCTGATGAGAACACACTCCCACTGGTCATCGTTGATGGCCGCAGTGGCGAGCATTTCGGCAGCTGGAAGTGCATTGCCAGAAGATAAAATCTCCGGTGTGGCCGCCTGAATTTGACGTAAACCGTACACCTCGGATACATTGCCCAAGATGCTCAACTCATCTCCTACAGATACACCTGTTCCAATGACCCAAATCGCAGAGTGAGGCCCCGTTCCATCTTGTATGACATAGGAAGCCTGACCTGACAATCCGCCGGTTGGTGGATACAAAGCCGTCACAATACCTGATGTTTGCATCTGTCCGCTCAATCCACCCGATTGAATCTCTTGGATGGTGTAGTTGGAGATGAAGATGCATGAGCCATCGTCTGATGTTGCGTTCTCATCATAGTTGATCGCAAATGGATCCGTGCAGCCAGCTGTAGATGCCGCGCAACTTCCAGAGAATGTGTGCATGCCCAAATCAGAAAAGTCATCCACATCGAGGACAGTCCACTCGGAATCCAGTTCGTTGGTGCCTGCGGACATCACCCAGTCTCCCGCGTTTCCTGTGTAAACGAATTCGTTGCGGACCAAGGTGTGGTTTTGCGTAGCATTCGCTATTCCCGCAACTTCCCAACCTGACCCTGGATCAGGACCAATCAATCCAATCAAATCCACCAACAATGTATCCGCGCCCGCTAATTCGAACAAACCGTAGGCATCGTCTCCATTCGAGAGGTAGGTGTAGGTAATGTCCGCTAAATCCAAAATCTCTTGGGCCGAAGACGGATGAGCTACGATGTACGTTCCACCCGGTGCGATTTCCGCATCGAAAGGAAAGTTAAACGTGAAGTAGTCAAATTGGTTGCTTAAGAACGGATCATCGGGGTTGTCACAACCATTGCTGCAGTTGCCCAAAATGTATTGGCTCAAAAATACTGTTGATGCAGTTGGATTGTAAAGCTCGAGGTACTTGTTATTGCTGCTGCCTTCTGCATACTCCGAGAAAAATACGCCGCACGTCTCACCCGAAAACTCGCAGGAACCATCATCTACACCGGCACCGGCGTTGTAATTGGCTGCGCTGCTGTTTGTGCATCCATAAAGCAGTGCATCCGCCTCTGATCGAGGCTGTACTTTAAAGGCACCGTATGCATATTCCACAGGACCCGTGACTTGCCATGTACTTCCCGCCGTAACGTTTCCAGTTCCGATGGCGTCGTATCCGCGATCGTCAATGACGCACTCTCCAGAAGAGTCATCTACTCCCCACTCACCAAAGCCCAAACTTTCGGTACTCACATCACCCGTGACTTGTACCAAAACACCTTCCCATTGTTCTTCAGAAGCCACTGCAGCTGTGCTCAATACTTCAGCCGCCGGCAAATCCGCACCTTGTCCTGTAATGACAACAGATACGCCTGTCAATTGGGTCAATCCGAAGTATTCAGACACGGTTCCCGTTACCTCTACCGCATCGCCCACAATAACGGGTACGTTTGGACCGTACATCCAAATACCGGCATAAGGTCCTTGGCCATCTTGCAGACTAACAAGGCTGCCAAAAACACCTGTCACGACTCCGTTGGTCACAACCGTCGTTCCAGTGTATGCATCCGTTAACTGACCTTCTTGAATGGCCGCTATCGCAGTAGTTGTTACTTCGAGGCAAGAACCGTCATCGAAATCTGCTGCTTCATTGTAGTTCGGCGCGGCGGCATTGGTGCACCCACCCGTTCCGACCGTTACCGTTCCGACCATTCCAAGAGACGCGTGTGTGCCTACAGAACAATCATAGGAGTAAACCCCTGGAATCGTGAATGTATGGCTGCCAATGCACGTGCCCGTTTGCGAGCCACCGACAGGTGAGAAATAAAAATCCTCGGGGTTGCCAAACGGCTCACCCGTGATGGTATTCGTCACACCGTTTGCGTTGTGTGATCCACCCATGTTTTCCCAAACTACTGTTGTGCCCGGCTCAATCGCCAAGTCTTGTGGACTGTAGTAGTAAGAACCCGTTGCTACTACCACACCGTCAACGTTGCATGCGTTGTCAAACGTACAGGAGCCATCGTCTTCGGTGGCCGCACCGTTGTAGTTCGTCGCATTCTCGTTTGTGCAACCCAATACCGCTGGACCGCAATTTCCTGTGAAGACATGACCGCCGAGGTTGTCCCAAACGTCGATATCCAAAACAATCCATTGGGAATCATCCTCATTCGTGCCAGCTGCAGTTGCCCAATCATAGCCTACTCCAGAATTTACATCAGCCTTTCGAACCAATGTGTGATCTTTCGTTCCATTGGCGGTGCCTGCCACTTCCCAACCAGAACCAGGATCTGCATCGAAATTTCCGATGACATCCAAAATGACAAAATCTGCTTCCGTTCCTTGAACCAATGCAAATCCATCGTCACCATTGGATAAATAATTCATCGTTTCGTCCGCTTCAGCCAAAATTGCAGGAGCCGAAGAACCGTGGGCTACGATGTAAACATCACCCGGTGCAATCATTGCTCCAGCGGCGAACGTATTCCAATATTCATACTCACCGGGAACGGCAGGAGCGTTGCTCACATTTGGATATGCATACCCGCTTAAATCAACCGCAACAGCGGTAGGGTTGTATATTTCAAGGTATTTATTGTTGCTACTTCCTTCTGCATATTCCGAGAAAAAGAGCCCGCATTGTGCGGAGGCAGCCACTCCTAATCCAATGAAAAGGACCGCCAATAACAGATTTAGTGAACGCATTTTGTGAGGTTTTGGTTTGAAAATGGTGACGCAAACTACAGAATATTCGACAAACACAGTCCTTATGTGGATAAAAATGGGATTACATTCATAGAATAATAAAACTCTGCAGTCGTTTTTTTCATCGGATTCAACGGCAAGATGTTGCGGGAAAGACAAAATTACTTTGGCAATTGCCGAAACGATCTGCGGTGGTGAATTGATAGCCCCACCTCACGAATCCCCTCACGGTGAGCCCGAGTCGGATATCCGGCATTCGAATTCCACCCGTAATGAGGACATTCCGCATGAAGGTTCTGCATCAATTCGTCCCGATGGGTCTTCGCTAGAATACTGGCAGCTGCGATTGAAGCAAACCGTGCGTCTCCCTTGATAAAGCATTCAAATTCTGGCAAATCATCCGAAGTAACAAACCGATTTCCATCGATTAGCAAGAATTCAGGCCGCACCTTCAACTTGCGCGCCGCACGCCTCATCCCTGCTAAAGATGCTTGCAGTATGTTGATTCGATCAATCTCCGCAGGATCTACGTGAACAACTGCCCAGGCGGTGGCTTGTGATTCGATCACCCTTCGAAGTCTATCGCGCACGGTTCGAGATAATTTTTTGGAATCATCCAGCACACCCTCCTGAACCAATGATTCAGCAAATCCTGGAGAGAGGATAACGGACGCTGCTGTAACCGGGCCGGCAAGGCAGCCGCGGCCTGCTTCGTCACATCCCGCTTCAAGTCGGTTTTTTTGGACCCAAGGAGCCAACATCATTGCTGTAATAGGTGTTCCATGGAATTCCACAAGGAAGCCGCTGAGCGATCCCAACTAAAGTCCTGAGCGCGACTCAATCCTCGCTCAATAGCATCCGTTCGACATGCCAAATCACGTTCCAGCCCCATCATTGATTCTGCAATTTGATGTGGATTACCGGGGTCAACGAGGTATGCGGCAGCGCCCGAACACACCTCGGGCATGGCCGTTGCATTGCTTGCGACAACCGGCACTCCACTTGCAAACGCCTCCACCATTGGCACCCCGAATCCTTCAAACCAAGGAACAAACACCAGTCCCTCCGAACCCGCCATAGCCAAAGGCAACTGATTTCGGTCCAATCGCCCGACAAAATGCACTGCATCCACTTCCACTTCCTTCCCTTTCCACATATGCTCTCCCACGATCAGCAGATGATTCTTCCCCCCCGCATTTCGATAGAGACGGAAGGCATCTAACAATCCCTTCATGTTCTTTCGGGGATGCAAACTCCCTACAAAAATAAAATAGGGATGCCCCCCAGTGAATTCTTTGGCAGCCTTCAAAGATTCAGACTGCGTACTGGGACGGTACACGGATGAAGGCGCATTGTAAACCACATCAATTTTGGACGATGGAATCCCAAATTGCTGAACAATGTCCGCTTTCGAAAATTCAGAAACCGTAACAATGCGCGACGCCAATTCCGCAAATTCGGGGAATCGAGTTCTGTAATATTGAGCCTCTTTGGCAGGCATCCATTCCGGATGATGCATGAAGTTCAAGTCGTGAAAAACCGTCAGTTGCGGAATGCTGGTGCGTCGGCTTAACATTCCATCCGTCGAAACAAAAATGTCGGCTCGCCAATTTTTCAACTCTCGAGCGACGCTGCGATCAAACCACCAATCGTACAAAAATGGGCGGCGAGCCGGCGGCCACAGCCTCACGGAGGTAGCATGCTCTCCCCAGTCAAATTCGGGATGTGGAGGACGGTCAAACAGCAGGCGGAACTCATGCTCCGGGTGTTCAGCGATGATGCGTCGAAAACACTCGTAGGTGAACCAACCGATTCCTTCCAATCGATTTGCCACCAGCAATCGTGCGTTAAGTGCGATTCGAGCCATCTCCCGCGAAGATAGGTGACAATTCTGCGGAGCATATCCCGTTATTTGCATGGAAAACTGAATCTCCTGTTTTGAAGAAATTTCTGTCTCACCTTACTTGGTTAATGGCGCTGAACTTGCTCATCAAGCCAGCGTACTTATTGGTGGTGGACGCAAAAATCCAAGACGCTGTTGGGCCGGAGGCCTGGGGAAGCTATTTCCCTTTGCTCAGTTTAGGCATATTGCTCAATATTTTCTTGGACGTGGGCCTCGCCAATCACATGACCCGTTTAGTATCAAAAACACCGAGTGAAATCAATGGCCGCTATCAATCTGGGTGGCGAACAAAATTGGGGCTGTTCCCTCTGTATATAGCGACCTTGATGGTCATTGGTTGGTTGTTAGGTTACCGTGGAGAATCGTTGGAATGGCTGCTGTGGATTGGACTTAATCAAGCCATGCTGAGTGCGGTTTTATACGTGCGTGCTGGCTTACAGGCGACAGCGGCTCACATTGCAGATGCTTGGGTGTCTGTGACAGATCGTGCTTTGCTCCTGCTGGCCATGGGCACGCTTCTTTGGAGGCAAGATGTCTTTGCCATTGAATGGCTTCTGGCAGGAACCACCGGAGCACTGACCATCGCATTTGCCGCTGGTTATTGGCGGCTGATGAAGAGCCAAAGCCAACACAGCAGGGCGCAACTTCCCAATCCAAAAGAGCCCCTGTGGATGAATCTGCGCGAAAGTTGGCCGTACGCTCTTCTCTTCCTTTTGATGATGACTTACCATCGCGTCGATGCCATCATGCTCGAACGAATGGCGCCCAATGGGGCATTTCAGGCAGGTTGGTATGCCATGGGATATCGGCTTTTTGAAGCCGCTAACATGATCGGCTTCCTCTTTGCAACATTGCTACTTCCTTACTTCACGCGCATGTTGCGCGAAAATCAGGATGTCCGGCCCCTGGCAACTGCTGTAAGTCAGTTATTGGCAATCGGAGGAGGAAGTGTCGCCTGGGTTGCTTTTACTTTTCCTACCGCATTTTTGAGAATCTTTTACTCCGAGGAAACATCGGCAGCAAGCCCCGCACTGCCATGGCTCATGCTCTCGTTTGCCATTTTCGCTCAAGGATATGTATTCAGCACTTTGCTCACGGCCCGCGGCGACTTAAAGCGACTCAATCAGCTCGCGCTTTTGGGAGCCATCTTGAATATCAGCCTAAACGCATACTGGTTAACACACGCCGATGCCCAAAACGCCGGGATCGGTTGCGCAGCAATCAGTGCTTTGACCCAGTTAGCGGTTGTCGGCCTCCAGACGGCACGGGCCATAACGGCTCACCGTGGTAAAATTTGGTGGAAGATTCTTCGCACCGCGTTGATTCACTCCGCTTTTGCTGGTGCAATATGTGCTGTATTCTCGCGTTGGGCTGATGCATCCGAAGGGATGACATTGGCTTGCTTGGCCTGTTGTTTAGCCTCGGGATTATTGCCTGGAGTTACAAACTACCAAACCATAAGTGACCTGCTATCTGACAAGATGAATACCTTTGCCGACTCCTAGCCAATCCAACCGATGAATACGTCCGATTCCAATCTCGACTCTACACACCTACTGCGATTCATTTTTGACCGTCGCCGGACCTTCGCGCTCATTGGCGCGGCAGCCTTCGTCCTGTCATCTATAGCAGCCCTCATGATGGAGGAGCAATTCAAATCCACCGTCATCATGTTCGCCACCCCACAGCACTCCATCGGCGAACAGTTTTATGAGGAGATCAAGCGAAACGACCTCCTCGAATACGGTGAAACGGAAGATGCAGAGCGATTGCTGCAGATTCTCAACTCCGATCGCATCCGATCCCGCATCATCGAAAAATACAACCTCTGGGATCACTACGAAATCAAACAAGGAGAAGCAGGCGCCCAAACACTTTTAGGCAAAGAGTACAATTCGAACGTCGACGCAAGACTCACCCGTTATGGATCCATTGAGGTCAGTGTCTTGGATCGCTTACCGCAGCAAGCGGCAGATATGGCCAATGATATCGCATTTCTCGCAGATTCCGTGGCCAATCGATTACGAAATGATCGAGCGAGAGAAGCCATGATCTATGCTCAAAACTCACTGAATCAGGTCCAGCAAGAAATCACTGCAATGGAGAACAACTTGGGAGGGTTGTACGAATTGGGCGTGTATGATTTTGCCACTCAGATAGAGGGCTTGAATGAACAATACGCCACTGCCATGGCCAAAGGCTCATCATCCAATGCGGAAAAAATCCGCAAGCAAATGGCCCTTATATCCCAACACGCCAATGAATTCAATAAACTCTCGAACCTCATCGAAGCGGCCTATGAGCGAGAAGCCATTCTCAAAAAGCGTTTTGAATTAATGAAGCTTGATGCCGAAACCCAGATGCCGTCTGCCTTTGTTGTGGACAACGCGGCGCCTGCGGATAAGAAATCCAAACCCATTCGTTGGCTCATCGTGGTGATGAGTGTGGCCAGCACACTGATTTTCGCGCTACTAGCGTTGCTCGCAGTTGAGAACCTGAAGGACTCACCGGCCGCATAAATCGTGCCCGCGTCAAAACACAACTCCGCTTATTTGGCCATCGGTCTTTATGCCGTTGCATTAGCGGTGTCTGTGCATTTCGATTTCCATTGGTTGGCCTTGTTGCCTGTGGTTGGATTGGTCGCCTGGATGGCTTTCTCCAGGTTGAATGCCCTGGTTTTGGTCCTTGTGGCCGCCGTCCCCTTGAGCATCAATCTCGAAGAACTGGAGTTGGGAGGTCTGGGGGTGTATTTGCCAACGGAACCGTTGTTGGCCGGACTGCTCTTGTTGTTTGTGTTCCGGTCGGTCAGAGGTTGGCCTGTTGATGCCCGTCTATTTCGGCACCCATTCACATGGTGGATTGGCCTGTCCCTCGTATGGATCTTCTTGACCACGCTTGTGAGTTCCTTTCCTTTGGTATCGGTCAAATTTCTGGTAGCACGACTGTGGTTTGTGGTGGGGTTTTTCTTCATTCTTGGTCACTTTTTCCTGCATCATCCGAAATGGAGGCATCAGTATGTATTGGCTTACGCACTGCCACTTTGCGTGGTGGTCATTTATACGATGATTCGCCATGCAGGATTTGGCTTTGAAAAAGACGCGGGGCATTGGGTAATGAAGCCGTTTTACAAGGACCACACTTCCTATGGTGCGGCGCTCGCAATGGTCATTCCTCCCATAATCGCCTTGCTCACGTGGAGGCGCTTTTCCTCGTTCATGAAGGCGATACTCGTGCTCACATTGAGCATTCTCGTGGTCGGTATTATTCTTTCCTACACCCGAGCAGCTTGGGTTTCCCTTGTTGCAGTTGGATTGCTATGGGGACTTATAAAGGTGGGGTTCCGGCTTCGAACGCTGCTAACCATTGGCGCAGTGCTCTTGGGATTTGTTTGGATTGCTCAAGACGCTCTTCTAATCCAACTGCAGCGGAATGACCAAGACTCCTCGGATGACTTGACCGAGCACGTAGAGTCCATTTCAAATGTGTCCAGTGATGCGTCGAACCTAGAACGGTTGAATCGATGGAATGCAGCTTTGGCTATGTTTCAGGAACGGCCACTGACAGGTTGGGGGGGTGGCACGTATCAATTTGTTTACGCGCCTTTCCAACGAGCTCAGGATCGGACAATCATCAGCACCAACAACGCAGATGGCGGAAATGCGCACAGTGAGTATTTAGGCCCGTTAGCCGAACAAGGGGTTCTAGGGCTGGTCTTCGTTCTTGGTTTACTCGGGTTTTGCCTGCATCTGGGGTTTCGGGTCCAGAATGGATTGCACGATCCGGAACAACGTGCTCTGGCCATGGGAATATTCTTGGGGCTCATGACCTACTTTGTGCACGGCGTCCTCAATAATTATTTGGATACGGACAAGGCGAGTGCTTTATTCTGGGGCTACTTCGCATTATTGGTCGTGTGGGATCTTCATGCCACGTCTGAACAATCCGATTCCGCCACTACTTGAACCGGACGACCATTAAGGCGGTATCATCAAAACTTGGTTCAGCACCTTTGAATTCTCGAACAGCATCGATCAGAGCATCCTGAACCACCTGCACCGACATTCCTCTTCGTTCACGCACCACCTCCTCCATCCGCTGCATTCCAAAAGGCACGTCGTCCGTATTCTCTTGTTCTACGAGGCCGTCTGTGTAACAAAGCAAGGTCGATCCTGCATGCACCTCAGCACGCCCTGTCTCAATGGACGGGATTTCTGAAAACATCCCTAAACCGCAGCAACCTAGCTCCAATTGGCGTGTCGAACCATCGGCCGACATCAGAACCGGCGGATTGTGACCGCAGTTGATGTATTGAAAATCCCGCGTACGTCGATTGTAAACAGCCGCGAACAGGGTGATGTATTTTTCACCCTTCGCATTGTCCATGACCCGCCGGTTTAGCCGGGTAACCACCTTGGACAGATCGTCAGGTTCATATTGAAATATCGCACGAAGGTTCGCCTGGAAATTGGACATCAAAAACGCAGCGGCAATTCCTTTTCCGCTCACATCAGCCATGCAAAAGACGAGGCGATCATCGTCCACACTGAACACATCATAATAGTCACCTCCTACTTCTAAATGTGGCTTGTAAAAAGCCGCGACATCCACATCCCGGTCTTGGGGCCAATCTGCGGGAACCAGCATATTTTGCAAATCTGCGGCCAGTTCCAACTCCCTTCGGGTTGCCTCTTGTGCAACCCTGCGCTGCTCCAACCGAGCATTTTGAAGGGCCACAATGAGAACGTTTGTAAGAAGTTCAATAAAGCGTAAATGCTTCACAACGGGGCTCACACCTTTCCCCTCCTCCGTATCACCCGCCAGAACATAGGCGATGGGTGCATCATCGTGGAACACGGGAATGACGACATCAAAGTCCTCATCTCCCTGCGATGAGTGAAGCTGAACTTTGCCTTCCTGCTCAAAAAACGCAGCATCGAGAACGTCAGGGATTTCAACTCCAACCCCACACGACAGCAAGCATTTCCAACTGCCATCATTGGCGTAAAGCACCAACCGATGAATCCCCAAGTTTTCGGCCAACGTCACCCTGTATTTCTCGATTAACTCAGATTCAGATGCGCGTGCATTGATTCCTTGCGTTACATCGAGAAGCGCATTGAGTTTGAAATCTTGAACCTCAAGTCGTTGCTCGAGCCTTTGGACACTGTGGGCCATGCAGTTACTTTTTGACGCGCTCGACGTACTCTTTTTTCCGTGTATCCACCTTCACAAAGTCTCCGATATCAATGAAAAGTGGCACCCGAATCTCAACGCCGGCATCGGTCGTAGCCGGCTTCAAGGTATTGGTGGCCGTATCTCCCTTGATTCCCGGTTCAGTGTACGTGATCTCGGTCTCAACATGCGTTGGCAATTCACAACTCAAAACCCGTTCCTCCTCTGCGTGAAATTGCAACTGGCAGATCACCCCATCCTTTAGAAATTCAGGAGCGTTGATGACCATTTTCTCTACCGGAATCTGCTCAAATGACTCCAGATTCATGAAGTGATAATTTTCGCCATCGTTGTACAGAAATTGATACTCGCGTGTCTCAATTCGCACAGGATCAATCTTCACTCCAGCGTTGAATGTATGGTCAACCACCTTCCCCGTTTTTAGGCTCTTAAGCTTCGTTCGAACGAAGGCCGCACCCTTCCCTGGCTTTACGTGCAAAAATTCAATGATTTGCCATAAGCCGTTGTTATGGTTCAAAACCAAGCCGTTTTTAATGTCGGACGTCGTAGCCATTTGAAAATACTTTTTGCTAAGATAACCTCACAGCCGCAGCTGCAAGCTCACATGCACGCCAGTTTGTGCATAGACCAGTGTCAACATATCGGACTCGTGAACCTCTGCATTTGGTTCGCTTGATTTTGTGGCAACCAATTGAAACTTCACATTTGCAGCAGGGCGGAAGCGCACCGACGCGGTCACTCGGTTGCCGCTGCCCGACATGGGCCGGTAGCGTACACCGCTGATCGCAGGATCTGCAAAATATGCTATCCCCAACGGCGGCATATCCCATGCAGCCAAGCCCAATCCAATCAGGACCTGGCCAGCTTCATATTTCATGCTATAGGACCATCCTCCGAGCGCGTCCATTCGAGCAAAAGGAGCCACCCGCATATCGCTCCGGAGATTTCCTTTGGTCGTTTGATGTCGAATTTCAAGCCGCCTCAATGGCGATTTGCTCGTCTGAAAGGATGTTTGATTCGACTTCCATCGCACTTCCCAAAAGGCATTGCGTCCAAGAACCCTTCGCACTTGAAAAAGCAATGGACTGTGTTGTGCAAACGGTTGCCATTCGCAACGCCACCGCACTCGCCATAAGCCCAAAGCATTGCTCCATTGCCCTCCCAAAATCGCCTCCACGTTCGTTAGTTTAGCCTCCCGGTTTCCACGTAAAGCCAACCGAACATGGCGTTCCATGTAACGCGATGGAGTCGCCTGCCAACTCGCAGTGATAGCCCAATCATCAGAACCCCTTGCAGCCTCGACAATGCCCTGGGTCCAACCGTGCCTCCAATTCCAAAATCCACCGATTCCCAAACCTGAATCCTGCTTCCATCGGGTCACGCACCCCCAACCGGAAGATGCGTTATGCACCAAGAATGCCCCATCTCGACCGAACTCGCTCAAACTCAATACACTCTCACAGCGAGCCAACTTACGAGCAATTGCGAGCCCTTTGCGTGGCACCCAATCAGACCGGCCCCAGGCAGGTGCGTATGCATAGGTAACAGGGAGAGCAAACACAGGATCATCCAATCCGGCAAAGAAACTTTCCTCTTCGACATTGAGTCGATTCCCCCAGCCCAGTCGATGTCCGCCAATGAGGAAATCCCAACCTTCGGATTTTGAGGAAAACGTCGCATATCCCGACCATTCATCTGGCTGACCATTCAAATCTTTCGATTCATACCTCACCCCCCATTTGATTCCATTTCGGATTCGAACGGAATGATTCATCATCTGCCTCCATCCGCTGCGGATCTCTGCACGAAGACCACCAGAGCGATTGGATGCCGGTCGCTTGGTGAAGTCGACCAGCTCCCGCCATTCATTGCTTTGCATCAACTGCAATGCAGAAGAATACGAAAGCCCTTCGATGGACCACACCTCTTCATTGACTTCCGGTGCTCCATGGACATCCAAATGCCTCAGCACCAGTTCCCGTTCATTTGCGCTCCACCAACCTGTCCCAATCTGTTCTTGCATAAACTCATCCACACCATCCCATTGGGCGTCGGCAACGATGTTGCTCGCCAGCGCCAACCACAGCGCTCCGGTTTTACAGCCTTTCATGATGGTGCACTTAGCTCCAAGGTCAAACTCGTTCCAATGAGATCCCAGCTGGTCTCCAGGGAGAGATCCCAATCCAACCGCTCCTGCTGACCACCAAAAGTTACACCCAGAAAACCGGCAATGGCTCGAGCGGATAAACCACAATAAAAATCATTCGACACGTTCCACCAAACTTGGCCTCGCATGGCAAATCCGCCTGCTTGCCACCAGACATCTGCCCGGAAAGAGTGGTTTAAATGCGAACGCTCCCAGCCAATTTGAGCAAGCACATCGTTGCGCGTTTGCCAGATGGGCTGCGGTCCCATTGGACTCAAACTTACCCGCCCTTCTACCTCACTGTATTCAGTTTGATCCAGATGAAATTGAAGAATGGCCAAAGGCCTGAAGCGTGTCAATCCATCCGCACCATTCCAACGGTGGTAATTCACGCCCAAAGCACCCGATACTGCAACACCATCGGACACGATAATTGACTTAGCAACAGCTAATTGACAGTCCACATAAGAGCCCATTGACCGAAAGGAGCTCACTCCTTTCCAGCCGTCGGAAAATCCTCCTTGACACTGAATGTTTTGGGCGTCACCTGCAGGCCAAGAATCCAATCGGAATCCGAATCGGGGCGAAATAGCCATCAATTCTTGCGTCCAAACGGGAACTTGGGTGATGCCCATCTGTCCCCAAATCAACATACCGAGAAACATTCCAAAAACTCTCACCCTCCTCCCTTCTTTCACCCACCAAAAATGGAGCGCGTTAAAGAGAAAAAAAATCTTTTCTCACCTGTGGAGACTGCCGATTTATTGTCGTCGGTTCCGACTCAAGGACGGAGGCGATTCCCATTGCCCATTGCCCAGCATGGGCGCTACCGTTTGACCAGCCCCCCATGTTCCTTCCGGCGCATCAAGCAGCACAATTCGCTTCACATCCCCGTCCCTAAAGTCCATCCGCATTTTGCTGCACCTTGACTGGTTAAATTCTTCACAAGGATTGGGTTTTTGCTCATCGAAGTAAACCGACTCTGCATTTCCGTTGACAAATAATGTTTCCAAAATTCCGGCATCAAATGCTCCTTTAATCTCTCGTCCGGAAATCTGTTGAAAACAGCTGTCCTTCAGTGCGCTAATCAATCCAGCATGGCCCCACGCGCGCAAGCCTTTGGGCCGGTTTTCAACCACTTCCCACGTCAAAGAATCTGACCGAAGGAGCCATCCGTCCAACCACATCTTTGGTTCTTTAAGCAACTTAATCCAAGCCTCCGTTTCACTCCACACCAACGTGTCACATTCAGCAAAGGAATTTCCCTGGCGCAACTGAACATTTGGCCAGACGGACGTCAAATCTTGGCCAAAAATCATGGTGTCCGCAATCAATATTAAGGTATCCTCTGAGCTAAAATCTGACCATTCTGCCCGAGTCTCCTCATCGCCTTGTATCCAAACATCGGCCGAATTTGTCGAGTGCGCTGGCATGCGCTGAGCATACGCACCACGCAAGACCCAATTCTCGACGGTATCTCTCATGCACACGTTCCCGTTAGCAACCGCAGGACCCAAGGTGTCTGCAGGCAAAAACAAGCTGTCGGCTTCCAACCACACCGATTCATTTCGCACCTGAGCACCAGGCTGTACGCCCCCACTAAACCAACCGGACTCTGTGATTTCATCGAATTCCCCCGAAGCACACAGCAACTCGAATTCGTCATCTTGGGCGCGCAAGCGAGAAGGTCCATGAAATGTGAACATTTGCAGGTTTTCGTACCAATGAAGGCTATCCGAATTCAGCTGATATTCTGGCGAGTCCACTTGAACATCTCCACCGATTTGAATGATGGACTCTTCCATCAAATACCTACCCCGGAGGAAATCTACCTGCCTTTCGCCCGAATTGTATCGCCCTCCGAGCGGGAATACCACGATTTTGCGCTGCAAATCGTATAACAATTCCTTCGCTGAAACTTGGCCCTCCTCTGCAGACAAACGGACAACCTCGCTTTCTCTCGCCGTTGCTCGAGCAACCTGTGTGGTGGGATTCAGTTGCAGCTCCGAAGTGCGCAACGTCCGTGCACCGTCAAGAAGCTTAACCACGCCCATTGTCCTGAATTGACCGTCATCATACCGCCAAGCACTGTCACAATAAAGCCGAGCATCACGGTATCCCAAGACCACACTTCCGACCAATCTCTGCACTTCTGGCTGCGATTGGTCCCGTAATATGGCATCAGCCTGAATTATTTGGACCCGAGGTGAATCACCGGATTCCTGAGCTATTACAGTACATTCAGCGCCTCCAGAGGCGCAAAGCACACCGGTAAACAGAATATTTTTCCAACTCAACATCAAATTCATTGCCCGCAAGTTCCATCGAAATATTCGTATTCCTACCTTTGCACTCCTTTCTGAACGGGCGGGTGTGGTGAAATTGGTAGACACGCTAGATTTAGGATCTAGTGCCGCAAGGTGTGTGGGTTCGAGTCCCTCCACCCGCACCATTCAGAAAAAATCAACTAAATCAACTGCTTGATCGAGGTGCCTTAGACCGCATTAACGTCAATATCAAGCCTTTCTTATACCGCCCATGCAAATTGATCGGAACAACATTGACGAGTTAACTGCTCGCCTCACAGTGATCGTTGAACCCGCGGATTATCAAACGCGCGTTGAAAAAATCCTCAACGACTACCGAAAGAATTCTCAATATCCCGGATTCCGCAAAGGAAAAGCCCCGATGGCTCTTATTCGTAAACAGTACGCGACTCCTGTTTTGGCGGACGAAATGAATAAAATCATTTCGGAAGAACTTAGCGCCTATATCCAAAAAGAAAAACTGGACATCCTGGGAAACCCCATTCCTGAAACGAGCACAGAAGCCTCAGGAGATTGGGAAAGTCCCGAGAACTTCACGTTTGCGTATGAAATCGGTCTAGCACCTTCGATCGACCTCAATTTTGGGCGTGGCGCGAAATTCGTTCGTCACATCATCAAGGTCGATAAAAAGGCAATTGAGGCTGCAGTGACGGATCACATGCGACGACATGGAGCCATCAGCGAACAAGAAATCGCTGCAGACACGGATTTGGTATTAGGTCATTTCACCGAACTCGATGCGAGTGGCGAACCTTTGGAAGGAGGAATCGAGAGTGACTCCAACATCGCGCTGGAACACCTGGAACATCGGAGAACTCGGAAACAATTGACGGGAGCACAAGTCGGCGAAACGTTTGTCGTTGATCCACATAAAGTGGCCCATGGCCATGACGATTTGGGAAAAATGCTCGGCATCACTCACGAGCAAGTGCACGATTTGAAGAGCAACTTCAAGTTTGAAGTGAAAGAGGTGAAGCGGCTGACCCCGCATGAAAACAACCAAGAATTGTGGGACAAAGTACTGGGCAAAGACGTGGTCGATTCAGAAAAGGACTTCCGAGTGAAAGTCTCAGATGAATTGCATGCTCAATTCGAACGGGATGCAGAACAAATATTCCGACGCCGATTTGTGGTGGACTTGATCGAACACATGAAAATCCAAATGCCCGATGCGTTTTTGAAGCGTTGGATTCAAATGAACAACGAACAGCCCCTTGGAGACGAGCAATTGGACAAGGAATACCCCGGTTATGCGGACTCCATGCGATGGCAGTTGCTGCAACAAGCTGTAATGAAAGACGCCGACATGCGCGTGACCGCGGAGGAGTTGGAGGATGAAGCGAAGCGTGCCATTGGTGCTCAGTATGCTCAATACGGCATGCCATTGGAGGGTGAAATGCTCGATAATTTCGCAAAGAATGCCTTGACCAATGAAGAAGAACGACGTCGCATCGCCGACGTCATCATTGAGCGAAAAGTCGTTGACAACCTGAAGCCGCGGGTGACCATCAAGGACAAATCGGTCAACTTTGATGATTTCGCGAAAATCGCGGCCGAAGTCCGCTAAGAAGACAGAACTGATTTTCTCCAAAAGCCAACGTTCACAAAACACGCTTGGTCATGGGTAAAATCTGCTCAAACGAAAGGTAAACCGCTGTAATTTTGGACACATGACGCATCGCAACGAATTCCTCAAATACGCGGTAAAGGACCGCGGAATGAGCAGCCAAACTGTACGAGATTATATCTCGCATGCATACGGCGCAGACAACATGACACGCACGGTAATCGAAGAACGCCAGATGCCTTTTCGAGAGGTGGATGTGTTTTCGCGATTGATGGCCGACAGAATCATCTTCTTAGGAACTGGCATTGACGACTACATTGCTAACATCATCCAAGCACAGCTGTTATTTCTCGAATCAACCGATTCATCCAAAGACATCCAGATCTACATCAATTCGCCTGGTGGCTCAGTATATGCTGGATTAGGGATCTACGATACCATGCAATATATCCGTCCAGACGTCGCAACAATTTGCACGGGAATGGCTGCCTCTATGGGGGCTGTGTTGCTTTGCGCCGGAGCTGCAGGCAAGCGTACAGGCCTGAAGCACAGCCGGGTCATGATCCACCAACCCTTAGGTGGGGCGAGCGGTCAAGCATCTGACATCGAAATCACCGCACGAGAAATTCAGAAATTGAAGAAGGAGCTCTACTCCATCATCTCGCAACACAGCGGTCAAACTGAAAAGAAAGTCTGGAATGATTCAGATCGGGATTATTGGATGATTGCTGCCGAAGCCAAAGAATATGGCATGATTGACGAAATTCTGGAACGTAAATAAATTCAGTTGAATTCTGATTCATGAGCAATTCGCCAATCCATTGTTCTTTTTGTGGCCGAAGCAAAGATGATGTAGATGTCCTCATCGCAGGTGTGACGGGACACATCTGCGATCATTGCATCGAACAAGCAGATGGAATCTTAAAAGAGGAGCGCAAACCTGATACCGGAACTTCAGCTCTTCAATTGAAGTTACCCAAGGCTATCAAAAAGCACCTTGACGAATACATCATTGGACAAGAGCAAGCAAAAAAAACCATCAGCGTTGCGGTTTACAATCACTACAAACGATTGCTGAACCCCAGTTCTGCGGGCGAAATTGAAATTGACAAGTCAAATGTGATGCTGCTTGGCGAAACCGGTACAGGCAAAACGTTGATTGCACGAACCATAGCCCGGATGCTGGATGTGCCGTTCTGCATTGCAGATGCCACGGTTCTCACAGAGGCCGGGTATGTCGGCGAAGACGTGGAGAGTGTCTTGACTCGGTTGCTCCAGGCGGCAGATTACAATGTTGAACAGGCTGAACGAGGCATCGTTTTTGTCGACGAAATTGACAAGATTGCCCGAAAAAGTGACAATCCGTCGATCACCCGTGACGTCAGTGGTGAAGGGGTGCAACAAGCACTTTTGAAATTGTTAGAAGGGGCCGAAATCAATGTCCCCCCTCAGGGTGGGCGGAAGCATCCAGAACAAAAGCTCATCACCATCAATACCAAAAACATCCTTTTCATTTGCGGTGGAGCGTTTGCGGGCATTGAAAAAATCATTGAGCGACGAATCAACCGGTCACCGATAGGATACCAACAGGCCTCAGAGCAAATTGATGAGGATTCCTTTTTGCAATATGCCGCACCTGCAGACTTGCGGATGTTTGGACTTATTCCAGAATTAATTGGGCGATTCCCCGTTTTGACCTACCTCAAACCCCTCGACGCTCAGGCCCTCCGCCAAATTTTGACTGAACCGAAGAATGCGTTGTGCAAACAATACATTGAGTTGTTCAAAATGGACGGAATTGAATTGAAGTTCGACGCGTCGGGATTGGATTACATGGTTGAGAAAGCAGTGGAGTTCAAGCTCGGAGCAAGGGGACTCCGCAGCATTATGGAAGCCGTCTTAAACGACGCCATGTTCGAATTGCCTGGCAGCGAAGAGAGTAAATTAAAAGTCACCCGCACCTTTGCCGAACGTCATTTTGACGAAGATCAACAAACTGGCTTGCGCGTGGCCTGATATCCATGGCCAAAAAAGAGACACCGCTGATGCAACAGTACAATCGGGTTAAAACCGATTATCCTGATGCCTTATTGCTCTTTCGCGTTGGAGACTTTTATGAAACATTCGGAGAGGATGCCATCAAGGCGGCGGAAGTCTTGGATATCGTATTGACCAAACGTGGAAATGGGAGTGCAAGTGAGATTGAACTTGCGGGATTCCCGCACCATGCACTCGACAATTACTTGCCCAAATTAGTGCGCTCAGGTCATCGCGTGGCTGTTTGTGACCAGCTCGAGGACCCCAAGAAGGCTGTGGGCATTGTGAAACGTGGAGTGACCGAATTGGTCACGCCCGGGTTGGCTTTTCACGATCAAGTGCTGAATGCTCGGACGGACAATTACTTGGCTGCCATCCATTGGAAAAAAGACATCTATGGATTGGCTTTATTGGACATTTCAACGGGAGATTTCGCCACTGCCGAGGGTCCCAAAACACTCATTGACCGACTCATTCGCGCGCATCATCCGAAGGAGGTGCTGTGTCTAAAGAACGATTCAACGCAGTTCGAGGAGGTTTTTGGAGCCGATTGGCATGTGAGTCGAATGGATGATTGGATTT
This sequence comes from Flavobacteriales bacterium UBA979, assembly GCA_002292325.1. Classification (GTDB taxonomy): domain Bacteria; phylum Bacteroidota; class Bacteroidia; order Flavobacteriales_D; family Sanyastnellaceae; genus UA16. The sequence continues at coordinate 20,550 of DBBR01000105.1, forward strand.
TCAAACAGCACTATGCTGAAGAAAGGCTCAAAAAGCAATTTGAAAACGCTTCCCTGAAAGGATTTCAGCTCGATGAACGGCCTATGGCTTTAATTGCAGCTGGAGCAATATTGCATTACCTCGAGCACGCCAAGCACGAGAAGCCCCAGCATGTTCGGACCATCCGAACGTTGAGAGAAGATGGTATTTTATGGATGGACCGATTCACCATCCGAAATTTGGAGCTCATTCAATCAAACCATGCCGACGGCACTTCTTTGGCGCAAACCATTGATCGCACGGGCAGCCCAATGGGCGCTCGAGCCTTGCGCCGCTGGCTCATCATGCCTCTGACGGAAATCGAGGCCATTGAACGACGGTTGGACGCAGTTGAATTATTGAACCGCGCCGAAGAAATGCGCTCTGACTTTCAATCGCTTTTCAAAACCACTGGCGATTTGGAACGCTTGGCCTCAAAGGCCAGCACTGGACGCATCAATCCGAGGGAATTGAGTCAGTTAAGAATGGGCCTGCAATGCGTCATTAAAATCGCTGAACTCGCCGCTGGGGAAGAGGCACTCATTCCCTATCTCGAACGGCTTTCTCCTTGTGATGAACTATTGGAGCGGCTCGAAAAGGAATTGGTATCAGAACCCCCTGTCAATCCTGCCAAAGGCCAAGTTATCGCCGACGGGGTGAACGCAGAACTGGACGAATTAAGGTCGCTGAAGTCCAACGCAAAGGCCGCGTTGGATGCCATTTGTGACCGAGAGATGAAGCAAACGGGGATCTCCTCCTTGAAAATAGCTTACAATCACGTCTTTGGCTACTTTTTGGAAGTTCGCAACACCCACAAGGATAAGGTTCCAGAGACATGGATCCGGAAGCAAACCTTGACACAAGCCGAACGTTACATCACCGAGGAACTCAAAGAACTGGAAGTTAAGATCCTCGATGCTCAAGAACGCGCTTCTTCATTGGAACTCAGTTGCTTTCACTCCTTGGTCCAGGCGAGCGGAATGGAAATCGGCAGCCTGCAAGAGAACGCGCAGGTAGTAGGTGCATTGGATGCTGTAACCGGATTGGCTCAAGTTGCCGTGGACAATGGCTATGTGCGACCAAGATTGAATTCAAATCATGGTATTCAAATCAAAAGTGGACGGCATCCGGTCATTGAACGTACCCTCAGACGCGGTGAAAACTATGTCGCAAATGACATCTCACTTCATCCGGAAACAGGTCAAATCCTCATGATAACGGGTCCCAATATGGCGGGAAAATCTGCCTTATTGAGGCAGACGGCTCTCATCTGCCTGATGGCTCAAATGGGCGGGTTTGTTCCCGCTGCTTCAGCTGATTTAGGGGTATTAGACCGAATTTTTACACGCGTTGGCGCCTCGGATAACATTTCTTCTGGCGAATCAACGTTCATGGTAGAGATGAATGAGACCGCCGCGATCCTCAACAATTTGACTTCGAGAAGCTTGGTACTGCTCGATGAAATTGGACGTGGAACCAGCACCTATGATGGTGTGAGCATTGCGTGGTCCATCGCTGAGTATGTGCACGAGGCTCCCCATCGCGCTTTGACTCTTTTTGCAACGCATTACCACGAATTGAATGCGATGCAAGAACGGTTTCATCGCATTGTCAACCTGAACGTGACCGTACGAGAGGTTGATGGCCGCATCGTTTTTCTGCGCAAATTAGCTCCGGGTGGCAGCAACCACTCTTTCGGCATACATGTCGCTCAATTGGCAGGCATGCCCAATCGCATCATTCGCCGAGCCCAAGAAGTCTTAAAGCAATTGGAGTCGAGCCGTCAACAATTGGATGATGAAGCGACTCCCGTGCACACCGCCAATGCACCCACGCAGGCTCTATCCGACGTTCAATTGAGCTTTTTTCAATTGGACGACCCGGTACTTGAGCAGGTTCGAGAACAAATATTGGATTTGGACATCAACAACTTGACACCTGTAGAAGCGCTCATGAAGCTTAGTGAAATACAGAAGGTCGTATCGGGAGTTCAGTCCAAAACCTAATCAATACGCGGTTAACAGCAAGTCCAAGTCTTTGTGCGGTAAGCCTGCCTCTTGAGCTAAGCCAACGTGCGTCATATTGCCATTGAACATATAAACTCCGGAACGAGCAATGTGATTTTTGCGCATGGAAGTTTCAACTCCACCATCGGAAGCAAAATCCAACAACAAGGGAGCCATGATATTGCTCAATGCCTTAGAAGCCGTTCGACTCACGCGAGATGGCATGTTCGGCACACAGTAGTGTATCACTTCCATCTCAGTATACGTGGGTCGTTCGTGCGATGTGATGCGACTCGTTTCAAAACAACCGCCTCGGTCAATCGTCACATCCACAATCACGGTACCACGTCGCATTCCGGCGACCATCGGTTCAGAGACAACCAAGGGAGCTCGCTGAGCGGCGCCGCGTATTGCACCAATGGCAACATCGGCAGTCTTCAGCGCCTCTTGCAACACAGATGGCTGCAAGGTCGATGTCCACAGGCGCTGGCCCAATGCATTTTGCAACCGAATAAGTCGGTGCGGACTGTTATCAAACACTTTGACCGATGCTCCCAATCCAATCGAAGCACGGGCCGCAAACTCACCCACAGTTCCTGCTCCAATGATAACGACTTCCGTCGGTCTCACCCCAGATACTCCTCCAAACAAAGTGCCTCGTCCTTCCGGACCTGCGAGCAATTCACCTGCTATTAAAACCGCTGAATTTCCCGCTATCTCCCCCATCGCCCGAACGAGTGGAAATATCCCGTTGTCATTCTGCAGGAAATCCCATGCGATGGCTGTTGTTTTCTTCTTTGACAATGCCTCTAGCAGACCTTCTGGCTGAACAGTCCACTGAAGTGCACTGATCAGGGTTTGCCTCAAGCCCATCAATTCGACCTCCTCCAACGTAGGCGGCTCCACCTTGATCACCATGCCGGTTTGAAAAACTTGCCTCCTGTCGTATACAATGTGCGCACCCGACTCACTGTAATCCGTATCGGTGTAATGCGATGGGGTTCCCGCACCTGACTCTATTAGCACTTGATGGCCACGGGCAACAAGCAACGCGACGGCTTCAGGAACCAAGGCCACGCGGTTTTCTTGCAGGCTCTCTTCCTTGGGAATACCAATCACCAAGGCATCGTTTCGTTCAGAAATTTGGAGCAATTCCTCCTGAGGAAGCAACGCTGCTTCGCGGGCAAGGGACCGAATCCGTTTACTTAAGTCGCTCATCGAAGCCCAAAATACTACATCCGACTTTCCCTTCAGTCAGGAACGCTTAGAATTAGCTGCCGAAGCCCAACATGCTGGGGGCCATGGACCAAAACTTGCAATAAAACAGAGCCTTTTGGCAACAATCCCGGAGCTTTTTCGGGCCATTCCACAAAATTCAATGCTCGAGCATCCATATATTCCGTCAAGCCCAAATCCCATGCTTCCGCTTCAGAATTCAAACGATACAAATCCATGTGGTAAATCGTCTGGTCCTGCATTTGATAGTGCTGAACCAAACCAAACGTAGGGCTCACGGCTTGCTGTTCAAACCCCCAAGCTTGGCAAAGTGCCTGAACCAACGTTGTTTTTCCAGCGCCCATTTCGCCTTGCAATGCCACAACACCGGAAGGGATCTTTCCCGACGAAGTGTCCAATAAATTGTTGAACTCGAGCAATAACTCTGCAGCTACTTCTGGCAGCTGTTCCAAATTAAATCGTTTCGACTTCCAGTGCAGGGCCATGCGATCCGTGAATTAGGAATTGGGTTCAAGTTCCACCCACGGGATGATCACCTCTTCGAGTGAAATGCCCCCGTGTTGGAAGGTTTCACTAAAATTCTGAACGAAATGATTGTAGTTATTGGGGTAAACCAAAAAATCATCCTCTCGCGCAAAGATGTACGCACTGCTGACCTGAGGACGGGGAAGCCCCAATGATTCAGGATCTCGAACTTCAAATACATCTCCTTTTGAATAGCCCAAGTTGCGGCCCACTTTGTAACGTAAATTGCTGTTCGTACTTCTCTCGCCTTTGACACGAATCGGATTGTTGACGCGAACAGTTCCGTGGTCCGTGGTGATGATCACACGCGCACCTTGATCAGCCATCCGACCCAGCATATCCCGCAACGCACTGTGTTCAAACCAAGACAACGTGAGCGATCGATATGCAGCCTCATCTTCTGCCAACTCTTTTAAGACATCCATCTCTGTTCTTGCATGCGACAGCATGTCTACAAAGTTGTATACCACCGCGGTCAAATCATTTTCATGGGTCTGGTGAAATTGGTCCACCAACTTCTTTCCAGCTGCGAGGTTTGTGATTTTGTGGTATCCTGATTTCCCCTGAAAATTCAAGCGTTTGAGCATGGAATCTAAGAGTTGACCCTCGAACTTATTCTTGCTCCCCTCCTCGTCTTCACCGACCCAGTGCTGTGGGTAAACGCGAGCGATTTCGGCGGGTGACAACCCAGCAAAAAGAGCATTTCGGGCATACTGGGTAGCCGTTGGAAGCATGGAGAAATATGTCTCATTGTGCACCACTCGGAATCGGTTCAAGAGCAAGGGCTCGATCATTTTCCATTGATCCAATCGTAAATTATCGATGACGACCAGGTAGACCGGTTGGCCTTGCCGCAATTCTGACCAAACACGGGGCAAACGCGTAGGAAGTAAACGATGAGAAAGCAGGGGGTCTTCGTCGCGAGGACCAGCCATCCACTCCGGGTATCGCTCTTCATAAAACTTCGCAAACTGACGATTGGCATCTTTGAATTGCATTTTCAAAATATCCCGCATTCCATCGTCCTCTGATTGTTCCAATTCCAGTTTCCAATGCACGAGACGCTGGTAAATCCCCTTCCAATCCGCCGCGTCCAATCGGCCCATTAACTGCATTGAAATTTCTCGGAACTCTCGCTGGTAATCACTCATCGCTTTTTCACTCACCAGCCGACGTTCATCCAAATTCTTTTTGATGGCAAGCAGGATCTGATTGGGGTTCACCGGTTTGATGAGGTAATCACTGATTTTCGAGCCAATCGCCTCCTCCATGATGTGCTCTTCCTCACTTTTGGTGATCATAATGACCGGTAAATGGGGCCGTTGATCCTTGATTCGCTGGAGTGTTTCCAAGCCATTCAAACCGGGCATTTGCTCGTCCAGAAAGACCAGGTCGAATACTTCAGACCCAAGAATTTCCAGCGCTTCTACACCGCTATTTACTCCCGTAACGTGGTAGCCCTTGCCTTCCAAAAACATAACATGCGGTTTGAGCAAATCGATTTCGTCGTCGGCCCATAAAATTCGTGGTGTTCTCTGCATAAATAAATTCGTCTTCTCAAAAATAAGGCACGACCGCTCACGACAAGTTAACTTGCGCATGCATTCAACGGCGCAAACTGCCGAAACTTATGGCTGCGCTCATGTCAAATCACAACAAACACAAAATTCTAAATGATCCGGTGTACGGATTCATCACGATTCAGCACGCGCTGAGCTTCGACTTAATGGATCACCCTCATGTGCAACGGCTTCGAAGAATTTCACAATTGGGACTATCCCATCTTGTCTACCCCGGGGCTGTTCATAATCGGTTTCATCACGCCATTGGCGCACTGCACTTGATGCAAGAAGCGATCACTGTTCTCCGCGCGAAAGGAACTGAAATAAGTGATTCAGAAGCTGAAGGGGCTTGTGCAGCGATCTTATTGCATGACGTAGGTCATGGGCCTTTCAGCCATGCTTTGGAACACAGCATTGTGCAGGGAGTTCATCATGAGGACATCAGCACGCTGATCATGGCGAGACTCAACGATGAGTTCAATGGAGCGCTCGACACAGCGATCGCTATTTTCAATGATCATCATCCCAAAAAGTTTTTGCATCAGCTCGTGTCCTCTCAACTTGACATGGACAGGATGGACTACCTCGCACGAGACAGTTTTTATTCGGGTGTCGCAGAGGGAAGAATTGGGAGCGAACGCATCATTAAAATGCTCGCCGTCAATCAGAATGAGCTGGTCGTGGAGGAAAAAGGAATTTACTCCATCGAGAAATTTCTGATGGCACGGCGGCTCATGTATTGGCAGGTATACCTTCATCGCACAGTACTCTGCGCCGAATTCATGCTGATGTCCGCGCTGAAACGAGCCAAGGAACTAGCACAACAAGGCAAAGAAATTTTTACCACCCCAGCCCTCGGAGTGTTCATTCATGAATCATTGGATCGAGCCCAGTTTTTTGCCGACGACGCGATATTGGATCAATTTTGTCAACTGGATGACAGCGATCTGCTTTGTTCTTTGAAAGTGTGGCAACATCATGACGATTTTGTTTTAAGAGAGTTCAGCCGACGCATTATTCACCGGGATTTATTCCGAATTGAACTGCGCCCTGAGGCATTCAATTCCAATGAAATGGAACGATTGACGGCGGCCTGTGCAGAAAAGTTTGGGATCTCAATGGAGGAGGCGAAATACTTCGTGATCAACGACCGAATCGATAACAAGCTATACGAATCCGGCGGCATCACCATTCAGTTTAAGAATGGTACTACCGCCGATTTCGCTGATGCTTCAGATCAGTTAAGCCGAGAAATTTTGATGCGAACGGTTGCTAAATCTTTCGTTTGTTATCCGAAAGAAGTCGCGCAGCACGCCCTCTAGTCCAACTCTTCTCCGTCCTCGTTGTACAGATGGAATTCCAAAATCTCCATCGAAGAATTGGATTCAACATGAATTTTGATTCCATGCGATCGTTGCCACTGTTTGAGCACACTGTTCCACCAACCTTGTTTGATGTAAGCCTCAATGATGGGATGAAGCATAATGGTCAATCGTTTGTACGAACCTTTTTCCAAGGCCTGATGGATGCCCGATTCGATCGTGTCTGTGATCAAAATTGAAGCCTGTACATTTCCTGTTCCATCGCATGTAGGACACTTCTCCGACGTCTTAACGTCTGCCACGGGTCGCACGCGCTGACGGGTCATCTCGACCACACCAAATCGGCTAGGAGCCAGTATGTTGTGCTTCGCCTTGTCAGGTTGCATCGCTTCTTTAATTGCTGAAGTGAGCTCCTTGTTGTGCTCTCGCTTCGCCATGTCAATGAAGTCGATGCAGATGATGCCTCCCATGTCACGTAAACGCAGGATTCGCGCGATTTCTTTGCAGCACTCAATGTTGGTCTGAAACGCGTTCTCTTCTTGGTCTTTCGCCCCAGACTTTCGGCCTCCGCTGTTCACATCAATGACGTGCATCGCTTCGGTTTGCTCTACAATCAGGTAAGCCCCGCTTCTCAGGTTGACTTGCTTTCCAAACGCCGCTTTGATTTGGCGGTGAATGGACAAGGTGTTGAACAGATCGCGGTCCCGTGAAACTTTCACAATGTCACTCTTGTCAGAACCAATTCCCTGCAAGTACGTCTTCACCTCATCCGCCAGGCGATCATCATTGACCCGAATGCTGGTGAAATCAGACGTCAGGACATCTCGCAGGACCGCATTGGTCTTGTTCAATTCTCCCAGCACCCGCTTTCCGGGCTTTGCATTGCGCAATTTTTTGTGCATCTCGCCCCACCTCGAAACCAGGTCCTCCAAGTCTGAATGCAAATCTGCCGCTCCTTTGTTTTCAGCCACCGTGCGCACGATGATTCCGAAACCAGGCGGACGAATGCTTTGCATCAGTCTTTTTAACCGTTTCCGCTCTTCTTCTGATTTGATCCTTCCCGACAAGCTAACCTTGTCACTGAATGGAACCAAAACAATGTATCGACCAGGCAAAGTCACCTCAGCCGTTAGGCGAGGGCCCTTAGAACTTATCGGTTCCTTGGCCACCTGCACCAAAACCAATTGCGAAGAAGAAACTTCGTCCTTGATTTTTCCTTTCTTGTCGATTTCGGGATCTTTCTTGAAATTTCCCAAATCGGGCACAGGCTGCTTGCCTTGCATAACCCGCTTGGCATACCGCTGTTGAGTTCGGTAATGCGGGCCTAAATCCAAATAATGCAGAAAGGCATCACGCTCATGTCCAACATCGACAAAAGCCGCGTTCAGACTTGGCAATACCTTCCTAACTCGGCCTAAGAATATATCTCCAACCGCATATCCCTTGTTGCCTTGATCACGGTGTAATTCAACCAGTTGACCATTTTCCAACAAGGCAATTTCCACCTCTCCTGAGACGGAATTTATGACCAATTCTTTGCTCACGCAGGAATCGGATTATCACAAAGAAGTGACGGAGCAAGGGTTAAACCCTGGCAACCGATCACTTCTTCTTGTGACGATTTTTGCGCAATCTCTTCTTCCGCTTGTGGGTCGCCATCTTGTGACGCTTGCGTTTTTTACCGCTTGGCATGATTCTATGATTTATTCGTTTGTTCCGACTGATCCGCCGGATTCTAATCGGTTAATAAAGTCCTGAACTCGATTTGCTACAACCGTGTCAGGAGCAAAAGGCAAGTACTCGTTGTACCGAATAATTGCCGCTTCTATTTTGCCCATTGCTTCATAGCAACGAGCCGTAAAGAACAATCCGTTCGCATAGGATGAATCTGCTTCCATTACGGCCTCAAATCCAACGACTGCCCTATCAAACGCTCCCTCTTCCATGTCCAGCAATGCCAGTTGCCACGTGGCTTCAGAATGGCCCGGCTCCAGAAGAAGCGCATCGGAAAAACGCTCCCGCGCCTTGTCCAGCTGACCGCTTTGGACACCAAAAATTCCCAGCCACACAACGGCATCTACATTGGGTGTTTCGGCTTCTGCCAAAGCGCGTAGCTCCAGAATCCCTTCCATTGGATTTTCGCCTGAAACCTTTTGAACAGCTGTTTCAACGGGGTCTACTCCAGCGGAAATGGCTTCTGTGACTTCCGGCAATACCGCCGCGTCAGAGGCTTTTCGCGGCATCCAAAGGATTATGGCTACCAAGACTGCACCCAGCCCAATCGTCAATGCTATTCCCGTGGTGCGGCTCATCAGCTTAGTCTACTTTGACCTGCGTCTTGACATTCTCTACAAATTCCTTTGCAGGCTTGAATGCTGGAATGTTGTGAGCGGGGATTTGAATCGACTTCTTGGCCAAAATATTTCGACCAGTTTTCGCCGCCCGGGTCTTCACCACGAAACTTCCGAATCCTCGCAGATAAACATTCTCTCCCCCCTCGAGGCTATCTCTCACCGAACGCATGAACGCCTCGACTGTAGATTGCACATCGTGTTTTTCCATACCGGTTTCCTCGGTAATCCTGTTGACGATATCCGCTTTGGTCATCTTGATTAGTAGGTTTGTCTGATTAAAAGTGTCCAACCCCTTGAAACGGGGGTGCAAAAATAGGGCTATTCCGTTGAAAACGAAAAAGGTGATGCAAGAGAAATCGGTAATGATTCAGAAAAAAGATTGGATCGTTGGACGCAGGCTTCTTTTAGAGTGGTTTGAAGTCCACCAACGGGCGCTTCCATGGCGCGAAAATCCTACACCGTATGCGACTTGGTTGTGCGAAATCATCATGCAGCAAACACGCATTGATCAGGGCCTGCGCTATTGGAATGAGTTTCTGACCATTTGGCCGGATGTGCAGCGTTTGGCTGCAGCTCCCCTGGACGATATTTTGAAAGCTTGGCAAGGATTGGGGTATTACAGCAGAGCACGCAACTTGCACCGGGCCGCTCGAATCATCGCATCCGATCGGAAGGGGAAATTCCCCACCAATGCAGCCGAATGGAGAACCATGCCCGGTGTGGGTCCATACACTGCGGCGGCCATTTCCTCCATCTGTTTAGGCGAGCGCGTCGCCGCAATCGACGGGAATGTTCTGCGCGTAATAAGCCGGCTGCTGGGAATCGAAGAGCCCATCGATCGCCCGGCGGGAAGAAAACAGATCGAGGCGTTTTCCGATGAATGGCTGGACGATATAGACCCCGGCAAACACAATGAGGCTGTGATGGAGTTAGGCGCGACCGTGTGCACACCTCGCGCACCTCAATGTTCAGAATGCCCACTTGCAAACATCTGCAAAAGTGACCAAGCCAACGTCGGGTCCACGCCTTCAATTCCTCGAAAGGCAGGCAAAACCAAAGTCCAAAACATGAACCTTACCTTCCATGTTGTAACCGACGGCCAGCATATTTGGATGCGCCAGCGACCAGAAAACGGCGTCTGGGGAGGACTTTGGGAGTTCCCATCCCATGTTGAATCGGATGGCGACGAATACACCTCTCCACCGCTTCCACCCCGCGAAATGGGGGCCGCAACCGTTTCAAGTCAAGGCATGTGGGGCCAATCGTTCGAGCACATCCTAAGCCATCGTCGCATCACGTGCCGGTTTTGGCTTTGGAAACCGAGCGCAGGATTCCACCCGGATGAAGGGCGTTGGCTACCTTGGAGAGAGGCCCATAAACTCGCCATACCGAGGGCTCTTGACAGATTTTGGCTCGATCTTGAAAAATCGCAATCTACAAATTCGCCACACTAACCTGGGTTCAATTACTTTTGATGTATGGCAGGAGTAAATAAAGCAGTTTTGATTGGAAATCTGGGCAAAGACCCGGAAATGCGTTACACACCCAATGGAGTACCTGTGTGTTCGTTTCCTATGGCAACATCTGACACGTACAAGGATCGGAATACCGGCGAGCGAATTACCCAAACCGAATGGCACAACATTGTCATTTGGCGAGGCATGGCTGAAACCGCCGAAAAGTATCTGAGCAAAGGCTCACAAGTCTACATTGAGGGGAAGATCAAAACCCGTTCATGGGAAGATCAGCAGGGCCAAAAAAGATACACAACTGAAATTGTAGCCGATGTCATGCAGCTCCTTGACCGGCCGGGGAATTCCCCCTCACGTCAAGCCGAGGCAACGCAAGAAACCGCGACCACTCAGCCCGTGGCAGCCAATCCAGCCCCAGCCTCTTCTCCCGTGGCCCCTGCATCCAAACCTGGAGACGCTAGCGACCTCCCCTTTTAAACCGGATTAATTCAGTGCCTTTCCTTTCAGCGGCGTTTCTGCTTGTGCAACACTCGGATGGTCTGACTTCTGTCACTCCTTTCATCATCATTGCTTTGTTGCTCGTTTTCAGCGCCTTAATATCGGGATCTGAAGTCGCGTATTTCGGTCTCACTCCTGCAGACTTACTGGACTTGGAAACACGCGTAGAATCTGAACAGTCCCAAGCTGCTCAGCGCGTAATCGAACTCATAAAGCGGCCCGATTCCGACCGAGCTCCCCGCCATTTATTGGCGACTATTTTGGTCCTGAACAACTTGGTCAACATTGTCATCATCTTGATTTCCACGGTGGTAATGGAGCGTCTTTTCCCAGCTGTCGAGCTGGAACCTTGGGTCTATTGGACCTTGCACGTGGGGGCCGTCACTTTTTTAATCGTGCTTTTCGGTGAAGTTGTTCCAAAGGTGTACGCTACAAACCATCGTGTGCAGTTTGCACAAACCATGTCCGGGCCACTTTTATTGGGAAGAAAGGTTTTGACCCCTGTATGGAAACCACTTGTTCGCCTGGGGAATTGGGTGGAAAAAACTGTTGCCGTTCCCAATGCTGATGTTTCAGCTGCCGACCTCGAGCAGGCATTGCACTTAACCGCCGATCATGAGCGCACGGATGATGAACAGCGCATACTGGAAAGCATCGCGGCTTTGGGAACGAAGGATGCCAAGCAAGTCATGACCGCCCGAACGGATATGGAATCCATTAGTTCTGACGAATCATGGGAACAACTTCGAGCTCAGATCATTGAGTCAGGATTTTCTAGGATCCCCGTTCACAGTGGTTCCCAAGACGAAATTCAAGGCGTACTGCACATCAAAGATCTACTCCCCCAAATTGGAGAACCGGAAGTTGACTGGATGACACTTATTCGCCCGGTTTATTACGTCCCGGAAAACAAAAAAATCGATGACCTGATGCGCGAGTTTCAGGAACGTAAAACCCACATCGCCATTGTGGTGGATGAATACGGAGGAACCAGCGGCATCATTTCTCTGGAGGACATCATGGAGGAAATTGTTGGTGAAATCTCCGACGAGTTTGATGCCGAAGAAGTCGCTTATTCTCGGCTTGATGATCGCACGTTCATCATTGAAGCCAAAACGGCGTTGATTGACGTCTACCGAATTCTTGATATTTCCGACGAGGAGTGGGAGGCCGTCAAGGGCGAAAGCGATACGTTGGGAGGGTTCATCACTGAGCAGTCAGGTCGGATTTTACGAAACGGAGAAAGCCTCGAATTCAAGGGGATTCAATTGAAAATTGATGCTGCAACTCCCCGCAAGTTGCTCCGCATCAAATTGACGCTTCCTGAAAAACCTCCTTTGAATGAAGGCTAGATTCAACGGCGCGGCCTTCACTGCTGTTTGCATGGTCGCATGCCTTCTGGGATGCTCTGAACCGGTGGTTCCAAAACCGCAAGGATACCCCCGTTTGGAATTCCCTGCATTCAACTACACCCCTTACTCTCACCCATGCGGAATAGCGTTTGAAGTACCTGTTTATGGGAAAATAGAGCGAATTGAGCGAGCAGGTGATTCATCCGAAGCATGCTGGTTCAACTGTTCCCTGCCACGGTTTTCAGCCAAAATCCATTGTACGTATATGCCCCTGAGCAGTCCCGCAGATTTGACTGAATATGCCAACGACGCACATCAGATGGTATTCTCCCACGAATTAAAGGCTTCCGGCATTGAAACACGAGCTTTCAGTTTCCCAGACCACGCTGTAAGCGGATTGCTGTTCAGATTGAGCGGCCCAGTGGCCAGCCCGGTTCAGTTTTTTGCAACGGATAGCATCAGGCACTTTCTGAGAGGCAGCCTCTACTTTGACCACTCACCGAACCCCGACAGCCTTCAACCCTCGCTCGAACATGTAAAGCATGACATCGTGCACTTGATTGAAACGCTTGAGTGGACTAACACCAACTCCATCCCATGAAAACAACGTGGATTTTGGACGTTGGAAACACACGCACCAAGTTAGCTGTGTTCAACGAAGGCGAATTAACATCGCTCGCATCCGATCATGAAGCCTGGGAGCAAGCTCAATCGGTGTCACTGGATCACCTCCCGCCATCCGTTCTCGTCGCGGCAACTGGAAACATCACAGAACAGTGGTCGAATTGGATTCAGCGCTGGTCGGACTCGAAGTTTGCGGAGCGATTGATTCACCTCAAGTCAGCCGCGGATGTTCCCATGACCATGGCCTATGAGTCTCCCGAAACCTTGGGATTGGATCGACTCGCAAATGCTTTTGCCGTAGCAGCCGTTGACGCCAGCACCCCCTGGCTCGTCTTGGATATTGGAACGTGCATTACAGCGGATTTGATACAGGACGGACAGTTCTGTGGAGGCTCCATCGCTCCAGGCATTGACTTGCGCTTGAAATCAATGTATGCTGGAACTGCTCATCTCCCTTATCCAGAAAACTGGCGAGCACAGGCAGAGCAGGGCGTTGCATTGCACCTCGGAAATGATACAGAAAGTTCTCTACTCGCCGGAGCACTCGGGGGCGTTCATGCCGAAATCGAACATCGAATGAAGGCTTTTCAATCAGAATTTTCAGAATTGCGCGTTGCATTAACCGGAGGCGACGCAAAATACTTGGAACTCCAGGATGACTTGTCGATTTTTGCCGACTCAAACTTGACTTGGAAGGGATATTACCATTTGCACAATAGCATCATAAACCATGACCCAACCTCTTAACATATCGGTCCTACCTACCAAATGGGCAACCGCACTGATTGGGTTCGTTGGTATGATTTGCATAGCTAATCTTTCCACAGCGCAACAATCTGAGCTCTCGCCTTATTCCAGGTATGGGTTCGGTTTAGTGAACCAACTGCATTCCCCGGTATTTGCAGGCTTAGGAGGCATGGAAACCACCCTATTCAACGGATACCAATTCCAACCAAACAATCCTGCCTCTGCGACTTTTCTGAGTCAAACGACCTTCCAAGCGTCCGGCATCGGAAATCGTCTTTCACTGGAGCAAGGTGACGCACCCCGTGCAATGACTTCTTTTGGTTCTCCGGGTCCAATTGGCATGGTGGTAAAACGCCAGTCTGGGGACAATGCGCTTATCTTAAACTTGTCGCCATACAGCACCACAGGGTACGTCATAACCAGGAATTCAGAGGTTTCGGAAATCGGCTCAGTTCAAGAACGGTACGAAGGAAATGGCGGCTTGAATAACTTCAACATAGGTTGGGCGCATGTCTCGAAAGGAACTCGGTTTGTAATGGCCGGTCCAAATGACAGCATACTCGTCCAAAACGGTGCACTTCACATGGGCATCCAGACCCAATACCTTTTTGGCCAGTTGAGTAGGTCATCGACATTGGACATTCTTGATCCTACTTTTTTAGATCACCAAAATCGTTTCACTGCTCAACACAGAAGCATATCAACCACTGTAGGACTTGTCTATGACCAGCTGATCTCGGCGCGTTATTCCGCGCTCAAAGACTTTGAGCAAAGTTATTCCATGCGATTGGGCGGCACGTATACACCTGAAACCAATCTGCACAGCACCATCCAAAATCTGGATGAAACGACTCAAACTCTGGGTGGGATTTCCATTGGTTTGGATACCGCTTTTTATAGTGAACGCGTGAATTTCCGGGGTCGCATGCCCCAATCTTACGCTGTGGGTTCCAGCCTTCACTTTGACCGTTCGGATGGACTCCGGTGGGCCTTGGGTTTCGAATACAAATCCACTCGCTGGGACCAAGTTTCTAATCGTTTTGCCCCCGAAATGCAATCTCAGGGAGTCGAATGGGCCCAATCCAAGGCCTACCGATTTGGGTTTCAATTCAACCGAGGAAACCCTGAGCAACTGCACCCAACTTGGGGCAAAGCCACCTATCGATTGGGTGTGAGCCAGCAATTCCAACCCTACTTGATTGACGGAAGCCAAGTCATGATCCAGGCCTTCAGCGGAGGGCTCACCATTCCTTTGGTTGGGAGTCGTTCCCTGTCTCGCATTCATTTCGGCACGGAACTTGGAGAACGCATGACAGCAGAGGGGGCACTCGAAGAGCGGTACCTTCGAATTCACCTCGGTGTTTCATTGATGCCCTTTTTTAAGAACAATTGGCTGATACCGCGATTATATGATTGATTACAACATGATGATTATGAAATTGATACCCCGCATCGTTCTCGCTCTCTTGGTTGCAAGTCCCCTCCACGTGATGGGTCAGGAGCGATATGGAGAGACCGAGGAGCAGCAGATTTTGTGCAAAGAAGCGATCAGTGTTTACGTTAGCTACAAGAAGCAAAAAAACTACGACGAAGCCTTCATCCAATGGAAAAAGGCATGCGACGTGTGTCCAGCGACTGCGCGTGAAGGCATTTACTCCGATGGGGTTCGTTTCCTGAAGAATGAGTTGAAAAAAACCGACGACGAAGCGAGAATCAAGTCCATTCAGGACAGCATATTTCTTCTTTACGATCAGCGAATGGAGTTGTACCCTGCAACAAAGAAAAAACCCAACAACCGCTGTACAGTGCTCGCTTACAAGGCCACAGACTACTATCGTTTCTTCAAAAAAGAGGGCTCGGCTGAAGCCAATGTCATGTTCAAAGAGAGCGTAGATTGTTTGCGGGCTGAATCATCTCCAGCTACGTTAAGCACGTACTATGTCACCTCCTTTTATGCGATGAAACGCATAGAAGACGATGCAGAAGCAAAGGCGAAGCTTGGAGAAATGCTCACAGAATACCTCACCCTCACGGATTACATTGAAGTTGGAATTGCCGCCGCCACAGCCAACGGAGATGAGGACAAGAAGGAAGATTATGCCAAAGCAAAAGGCAACCTGGACGAAGTCTTCATTGCCATTGCCCAATGTGAAGATATGGTGCCCGTCTTGAGTGAAAAAATCGCTGCGGACTCAACGAACATTGAATTGAAAGAAAAAGTATTGCGACTTCTCAATCAAAAAGATTGCACCGAAAACGACTTATATCTCCCAGTCGCTGAATCCGTTCACCAATCGAACCCGAGCCACCCTTCTGCTTATGCCATTGGCAACGAGCAGGCCAAAAACGATGAATTTTCCAAAGCATTGTCCTACATGGAACAAGCCGTTGAGTTATGCGGAGATTGCAGTGAAATGGAGCAGTATCTATTGAAAGCAGGAAAGATCGCATCATTCTTGGGCAAAGGGAGCTCTGCGAGATCCTACGCGCAGAAGGTTTTGGCACAAAACAGCGAAAGTGCTGAAGCCTACATGTTGATCGGAGACGCCATCGCAAGTGGAGCCAAAAAGTGTGATGACGGAGCTCTTGGCCAACGTCTTGCTTTCTTGAGAGCCTGCGATTACTATGGCATGGCGATAAGCCGTGGAGACGAGCAGGTCAAGGCCACGGCTCAGAAAAAACTCAATGCCAATTCCAAGCAATTCCCAAGTGTAGATGAAATCTTCGCGGTCGGGAAATCAAATGGTGATGCCATCACCATTCCTGCGATTGCTGGATGCCCCTGTTCGGGAGAGTCCACAACCGTGCGAGTGAGGTAAATCATCTGAGCTCCTTTGGATACCATCCGCAACACATTGAACCACCCCTCACTTAGGATATTTCCAATCCTTGTGGCTGGGGTGGTTTTCTTATTCAGCGGTTGTTCCAACAGTGACGCCGACATATCGGATGTGCAAGCAACCGAATTAACTCCCGCTCAAATTATCATCAACGGAACATTCCAATACTCCGAACGCGGCAGAATCATGCATGTTCTCCATGCTGGTGAACTGAGACGTGAAGAGGGCGGAAGTGCCGAGTCCCCTGAAGATCTGGTCGAGGTTCGCGAAGGATTCGAATTGTTCATTGATGGGAACGTCGCCCAACACGCTGCTCACCTGCAGGCCGAATGGGCATCCATGGATGAGAAGAACCTCCGCCTCATTGCACGCCACGGTGTTGTCTTGGAGAACACCGAAGGGGATGTTTTGGAAACAGAGTACCTGGTCTGGTCAGAAGATTCGGATCGCGTTTGGACCCATCAACCCGTAACAATTCGCACAGAACAAGGCGTGATCTATGGGGAGGGACTGGAATCGGATGCGCGGTTTGAAACCTATCGTATTTTGAAGCCACGGGGCGAATTGGTACTCGAAGGCACAGAAAACCTCTAGAATCACGACCAATCCAGCTGCACATGGACCCTCAACAAATCATCCGAATCAATAAAATAGCTGAACGATTTTGGCTCCTCGTCATCGCCTGCTGCGTTGGGGCGACTGCATACTTTATTTGGAAGGACGGCTGGGAACAACAAAAACAGACCCTCGTCTTGCCCGCTCTCGCGATCGCTTGGTATGGCTTTCGGTTATTTTTTCGAAAGAAACTCGAGCGCGGAAGCGGTCGCTAAAATGCTTAAATTTGTTTAAGCCCTAACCCATGGACCCTGACCCCTCCAGTTCGTTAATCATCATTGGTTTAGCCTTGGTGGCATCGGCATTCTTCTCAGGAATGGAAATTGCCTTTGTCTCTGCTAACCGCCTGCAGCTGGAATTGGATGCCAAGAGCAATTGGCAGGGTAAAATTCTTCTCCATCTTGCTTCACGCAGTAAGGTATTCATTGCTACGATGCTGGTTGGCAATAACCTCGCATTGGTTTTTTGCGGCATGGAAGCAGGAGGCCTGATCAGTGAATCTCTCTTTCACGTGCGCGACTGGACCGAAGCAACCCAGCCCATCTTGGTGCTTGGAACCCAGACGCTGGTTACGACGCTGGTCGTTTTGATCCTCGCAGAGTTCATTCCCAAGGCCCTGTTTCACAGCAATCCAAATTTCTGGCTGCGCATTTTTGCTGCACCGCTTGCGCTGGTTCACTACTTGCTCGTTATCCCAGGAATTATTGTGGTCTTTCTGAGCAAGGTGTCCATTCAAATGATCGGAAGAAGCTCCGAAAACGATGAAGACGAGAACGAGCTGGGAGCAACGGATTTGGATCATTTCGTCCGCGAGTTGAGCGGTCGTATGGAGCCCGAGCAGGAGCTGGAACATGAACTTCAAATCATGCAAAATGCGTTGGAATTCAACAAAGTACTGGCTCGCGATTGCCTGGTTCCCCGCAATGAAGTGATAGCCGTTGATTTAGATACCCCTCTAGAAGATGTGAAAACCTTGTTCATCTCCACCGGGTTAAGTAAAATCGTGGTCTATCGAGAGGATATCGATCAAACCATTGGATACGTTCATTCGAAGGACTTATTCAAAAACCCCGATTCAATCAAATCCATTTTGCATCCTACATTCGTCGTTCCCGAGCCGATGCAAGCCGATGAAGTTCTCAAACGCTTCATCCAACGCAAGCGACATCTCGCCATCGTCGTCGATGAATTTGGCGGCACTTCGGGAATCCTGACAATGGAAGATATTATGGAACAACTTGTGGGCGATATCGAAGACGAACACGACAGTGAGGACCTGATAGAAGAGGTATTGGATAGCAACAAGTGGCGTTTTTCTGCACGATTGGATGTGGAAGATCTGAATGAACGTTATGATTTAGAGCTCCCTCTGAATCAAGGCTACGAAACGTTGGGAGGACTTTTGCTTCACCATACACAAGACATTCCTGATTCTGGATTTTCGATCGCATTGGAAGACTTTCGTTTTATTGTGGAGTCTGTAAGCAGCAGTAAGATCAAAACGGTCATCCTTGAAAAGCTCGAAGACGATTGAATTTGAAACTTCCTGTCGGTTTTTGCCGTATGCGATTGACAACCTTTTTACTCGCCCGGAGATTCGAGATTTCCCTTATCTTCGCACACCTTAAATAAGACACGTATATCATGTCAATGATTCAACAAATTCGAAACCGACAAGGCCTGCTAATCGTCATGATTGGCATCGGCATGTTGGGCTTTTTGGTTCCTTATGACGCGGTTATCGCACTGATGGGACAAGGCGGCAGTCAAGATGTCGGAGAAGTAGATGGCACCGCCATCTCAGCAGCGGAATACCAAATGGAGGTGCAAGAGCGTCGCCGATTAGGCTTCAGCGGTGACCAATTAGCCGAAGAGGTTTGGTCTGATTTGACCTCCAATGTTGTGCTCCAGGATGATTTTGATGCCTTGGGATTAACCGTCAGCGACGAAGAATATGAGGAGATGCTCTTCGGAAATGCATTCTCTCCTTACATGAACCGCGCTTTTTATTCCAATGCGGAAAACAAAAATTTCTGGCAAACCAACTTCGATGCCATGCTCAGCTCGGAGCAGGGAGTCCGGGACTTCTTGTCTTACAAGCGATTGATCATAAGTAAGCGGAAGCGTGAAAAATATGACAACCTGGTTACTTCAGGCATCTACTCGAATTCTCTTGAAGGCAAATTCGATTACCTCGGCGCCAACCAAAAAGTGAGCTTCAATTACGTTTTGAAATCTTTCAACCAGATCGATGACAGCGAGATAGAAATCACTGATGCAGATGTCCGCGCCTATTATAAGGCGCACAAGAACGACGCTGATTTAAATCAAAAAGCAGGTCGAAACATCACATTTGTGCGCATCCCCCTTCAAGCATCTCCTGAAGACGCGCAGGCAATAGAGGATGAATTGAATTCCTTCCGCAGCGTATGGGAAAACACCGAAGACAGTGACAGCTTATTTGTCTCAACAGTCAATGAGCAAGCTTTCGCTTCCACTATACTGCAAGAAAGTGATGTTGAAACCGATGTCAATGAAGCAGCTTTTTTTGAATCGGAAGCAGGTGATATTGTTGGGCCCTACCAAAAAGGCTCCGCTTACCGGTTGGCCCGCATCATGGATTTCTTCAGTGAGTCAGACAGCGCTTCATGCCGTCACATCCTACTCAAGGCGACCAATGCTCAAGACGAAGCAGAAATGGCGGGATTGATGGAACGTGCAGATAGCCTGAAACGTGCCCTGCGCCGAGGCGCCTCATTCGACGATTTGGCTGAGCGATTTAGTGATGATCCCGGTTCCAAGTCCACAGGAGGAGTGTATGAACTATTCCCAAGGGGACGCATGGTCAAACCATTTGAGAATTTCTGCTTTGAGAATAAGCCAGGCAGCATTGGGGCAGTCGAAACATCTTTCGGTGTGCACTTAATCGAGGTACTGGACCAAACAGAGCCGAGAGCACGCGTCGAAGTGGCTATGATTGAGCGAGCCATCGAACCATCTTCAACAACAGCACGTGATTCGTACAGCGCGGCTAGTGAATTTGCAATTTCAGCAACCACACGTGAGGAATTCATGAAATCTGCTGGAGAGGCCGGCTACTCAACCAATGTTGCCACAGATGTGGTACGCGGAGCGAATTCATTGTCTGGCCTTCGAAATGCAGCCGAACTCGTTGGTTGGGCGTACGGTGCGGAAACGGGAGAGGTCTCGAATCCAATTTTAGTTGACAAGAATTATGTTGTGGGATTTTTAGATCGCATCACGGCAAAAGGAGCTCCTGAGTTTGAATACGTCGAAGATCAAATGCGAACAGGCGCCATCAAAGAGGCCAAGGGCGAGCTGTATGCAAGCAAAATGATGTCGGGCTCATTGGAGGAAATTGCGACGGGTGTAGGGGCAACAAAAGCCGCTGCAAGCAATGTGAGTTTAAAGTTTCCGACCATCAGTACGGCTGGATCGCAAGCTGAACCTGAGGTAGTGGGCATGGCGTTTGCAATCCCCGTTGGAAACGTATCAAACCCCATCATCGGAAACAATGGTATTTGGGTCATTGCCCCAACTTCTGTATCCGAAGCAACAAATAAAAATGACTACTTGTCGGAGCAAACCACATTGTTATCCAGAGCACGAGGAGCGGCGACTATCCGCCTATCGAATGCCATGATGGATGCTGGGGATTTGCAGGATAACCGAAATTAATTCAGGTTACCCGATCACTTCGGGTTTCCAAAAAAAGCTCGCCCAAACGGCGGGCTTTTTTTATTTCTGTGCCTCCCATTCGAGGTAACTGCCATCGCCAAAACTTAAAAATCGGTAACCCGCTGAAAGTGCCGATGAATAAAGATTTTTCCAGTCTTCTCCTATTGCTGCAGCTACCAGGCACAACAGCGTACTATTGGGCAAATGAAAGTTCGTAATTAAAGCCTGAACTGATCGAATCCGGTAGGGCGGGGCAATCATAATAGAGGTCTGAAAGGTCCAATCAGCCCCGTCCAATTGCACGCTGCACCACTGCATGGCTGTTGCCATATCCCAATTGAGTTCCTCATCGATGGAAGCCAACTCATTGCACCAGGCCCATTGCTCTAAATGCGTGGGTTGATTTCCTTCCTGTTTCCACTTCAATACCAGCCAATATAGGCTCTCGAGGGTGCGCAAGCTCGTTGTGCCAGTGGCCACTCGATGAACTTCACCCTCACATAGCGCTTCGATTGCAGCAAATGAAACCGTGCATTTCTCCCCATGCATGACGTGGTCTGCAATCCGTCCTCCGTCCAGCGGCTTAAACGTTCCAGCACCCACATGCAGCGTGACATTGTGCACCTCTGCAGCGGTGCTCAACTCCGCCATTAAATTCGCATCAAAGTGAAGCCCTGCAGTCGGAGCAGCGACTGAGCCAAGGACTTCGGCATACACAGTTTGATAATTCTCCGCATCCTTGGCCTCCTCGGGTCTGCGCATGTACGGCGGCAATGGCATTTTCCCCATTGCCTCCAACAATTCCGCAAAACTGGCACGCCGAAATTCACCGTTATCAGAACCCTCCAAGGTCCAACTCAATTCGACAAACCTCACTCCTTCATCCATTCCCACCCGTTTCGCTTCTACCTCCCATTTTCCTTTGGAATCCTCTACCTGCAAGGTTGCCAATCCTGCCGACCACCGCTTTGCTCCCTTGACCATGCATTTCCATTTTACAGAATCCGTTGAAGCCAAGACCTGTTCCATGGATAGGTCCATCGGCTCCAATAAAAACACCTCCAGTCGTCCACCTGTTGGCTTTTGAAGCAAAAGACGCGCACGAATGACTCGTGTATTATTCACCCAGAGCTGGGAATCTCGCGGCAAAACTGATGGCAGGTCAGTAAAGCGAGCATTCAGATTTTGTTGACCATTTCTCCACACCAGCATATTCGCCGAGGAACGTGGTTCTGCAGGATGCAGCGCGATCGCTTCTTCTGGGAGCTCATAATCAAATAAATCGGCATCCAAATCGGGAGTATGCTGCGTGGCCATCGCTACAAAAATACACGGTTAATTGGTGAACAAGGCAATCGAATTGACCTCAAATGCCTTAACTTCGTTATCATGTCACGCACATTGGTTATCGGCGCCGCAGGGCAGCTCGGCATTGAATTGGTGCTCGCGCTTCAAGCTCAGGAAGGCATCGCAAACGTTGATATTTCTGACATTCGCGTTCCCGCTCATAACGAGGTGATGAAAAGCCGTTTTCTCCATCTCGACGCCACAGACGAAGGTGCTGTATTCAAAATCCTGGAGGAAGGGAGGTATGATGCTGTTTATCACTTGGCAGCCATGCTGAGTGCAATCGGTGAAAAGAAGCCCATCGCCGCTTGGGATCTCAATATGCAATCCCTCTTACATGTTCTTGAGGCCGCAAAAGAAGGATGGGTCAAGCGGATTTTTTGGCCGAGTTCCATCGCTGTTTTTGGTCCACAAACAACCCGGAAACATGTGCCTCAGAATGCATTACTTGATCCGACAACTGTATATGGAATCAGCAAACAAGCCGGAGAATATTGGTGCCGCTACTACCACGAGAAGTACGGAGTTGATGTTCGAAGCGTTCGCTATCCCGGGTTGATTGGTCACCGGTCGTTGCCCGGTGGAGGGACCACGGATTACGCTGTGGACATATACCATGCAGCACATGCACGAGAGCGTTACGGGTGTTTTTTGCAAGCGGATACGGCCCTGCCCATGATGTACATGGACGATGCTGTGCGCGGTACGTTGGAATTGATGGCTGCACCTGCCGATTCCATTCAGGTGCGCACCTCATATAACCTCTCTGCCATGAGCTTTGCACCCAATGAAATTGCCGAAAGCATTCGACAGCACATACCCAGCTTTGAAATTGACTATGTTCCAGACGAACGACAAACCATTGCGTTGAGCTGGCCGGAAAGCATAGCGGATGATGCTGCTCGGGCGGACTGGGGTTGGAAGCCCCGGATTTTACTTCCCGAAATGACGCAACTCATGTTGGATGCCATCGCGAATCAATCGTTGGAAGTTCAGGATTGATCTCACTGCATTCGTGGGGATGCCTTTTCTTTGCACCCTTAAAGGACCATGCCGATAACGGCATCATACAGATACAGGACATGGCTGAATTTTCCCCGTTGTATATCCAAAATAGCCTCACCCGCGAGAAAGAATTGTTCACCCCTTTGAACGGACCATATGTGGGCATGTATGTTTGTGGGCCCACGGTTTACAGCAATGTGCACTTGGGCAACGTGCGCACATTTCTGACATTTGATATTGTTTACCGCTACCTGTCTTTTCTAGGATACAAGGTGCGATATGTGCGGAACATAACGGATGTCGGACATTTGACCGGTGATTCAGATGATGGGGAAGATAAAATCGGCAAAAAGGCGCGATTGGAAAACCTTGAGCCCATGGAAATAGTTCAGAAATACACGAATGACTTCCATGACGTGATGCGCATCTTCAACATGCAACCTCCGTCCATTGAGCCGAGCGCTACAGGGCATATTGTAGAACAAATTGAAGCCATCAAAGCCATTTTGAATCGAGGATATGCCTATGAGTCGAATGGAAGCGTCT
Organism: Flavobacteriales bacterium UBA979; assembly: GCA_002292325.1. Taxonomy (GTDB): domain Bacteria; phylum Bacteroidota; class Bacteroidia; order Flavobacteriales_D; family Sanyastnellaceae; genus UA16. The sequence continues at coordinate 44,318 of DBBR01000105.1, forward strand.
ATTTCAGTGTCCGAAAATTCAATGAGGACCACCCGTATGGTGAACTCTCCGGTCGGAAAATCGATGACTTGCTGAACAATACGCGGTCGTTAGATGGTCAGGATGAGAAGCAAGACCCTCTGGATTTTGCCTTGTGGAAAAAGGCCGATGCCAGTCACCTCATGAAATGGCCATCTCCCTGGAGCGAGGGTTTTCCAGGCTGGCATTTGGAATGTTCTGTGATGAGCACCAAATACCTCGGTACGCAATTTGATATTCACGGCGGTGGAATGGACTTAAAGTTCCCTCATCACGAATGTGAAATCGCACAGAACACAGGTGCAACGGGAGAACCTCGTTCCGTTCGCTATTGGATGCACGGCAACATGCTCACCGTCAATGGCCGTAAAATGGCGAAGTCAGAGGGCAACGGATTCACGCCCGAAGAATTAATTACTGGCAATCATCCACTTTTGGAACGAGGGTATTCCCCCATGACGGTGAGGTTTTTCATGCTGCAAGGCCATTACGCAAGCACACTTGACTTCTCCAATGACGCCCTCCAAGCTGCTGAGAAAGGCCTCGATCGGCTCATGAAGGCACTGTCGCAACTCGATGAACTCCCCTGTGCTGCAGAGAAAGACAACCCCGACGTTGATCTGAGTCAACTGGCTCAACGCTGCAGCGACGCTATGGGAGATGACTTCAATACGCCCATTCTTATAAGTGTGCTGTTCGATGCAGTCAAAGTGATCAACAACATGGCGGATGGTCGATTGGCCATGAGTGCAGAACAGAAGGCTTCATTGACCGCCTTGGTCCACGGATATGTTTTTGAGGTGCTCGGATTGGTACCGGAATCCAAACCAGCCAATGGCGGTGGCGAATCGGATGGTTTATTGGATCTGCTCGTGGAATTACGTGGATCAGCAAAATCCAACCAGGACTGGACCACAGCAGATGCAATTCGGGATGCGTTGGGCGCTTTGGGAATAGCCATCAAGGACAACAAAGAAGGAAGTTCATGGGAACGAAATTGACCTCAAAAGTCGCTGCCATGGCGGCCCTGATAGCAACGATGACAGTTGTCGGGTGTGGCGAAAAAGAATCCCAGCCTTACCGACAAGCCAGCGAAACAGACGTAACGGAAATGGCCGAGAACGATCACTTGGATGCCCCTACATTCAATGCCGATTCGGCCTACGCGTTTGTTGCAAAACAAGTTGCCTTCGGTCCCCGAGTTCCCAATACGCCCTCTCATGTCGCTTGCGGTGATTGGCTTGCATCCGAGCTCAAACGGCACGGTGCTGAAGTGATTGAACAACCTGGACGTGTGCGGGCATACGATGGCAACATCCTGAACATCCGCAACATCATCGGCCAGTTTCGACCTGAAAATTCCGAACGAATTATGCTCTTTGCTCATTGGGATACGCGGCCTTTTGCGGACAAGGACACCCTGAGAATGCGCGAACCCATCGACGGTGCGAACGATGGAGGATCTGGCGTTGGCGTATTGCTGGAAATTGCACGCATCCTTGGAGCCGATAGCACCCTCGATGTCGGTGTGGACATTTTGTTCTTTGACGCGGAAGATTACGGGACTCCTGAATGGGCAGAGCGCAATCAAAACTCAGCACTGACGTGGTGCCTCGGGAGTCAATTTTGGGCTCGCCAACCTCACCGCATAGGGTACAATGCCAAGTTCGGAATCCTACTCGATATGGTGGGTGCTGAAGGTGCTGTTTTCAACCGGGAAGGTACCTCCATGAATTATGCTCCTTCGGTGGTTGAGAAGCTTTGGACGGCTGCAGAAAAATTAGGGTACGGCAACTACTTCCAGACAGCCGTAACACCAGAAACCATTGATGACAACTTGTTTGTTTCTGAATTTGGAGGAATCCCTTCAGCCAATATCGTTCATTACCAAGTGCAAGTGTTGCCCATGGGGTATGGACCGTTTCATCACACCCACGCAGACAATCTCGATATCATTAGCACCGAAACACTGGAAGCCGTGGGAAGCACGGTACTGGATGTGGTGTGGAACGATTGATTTCGACGCGGGGACGATCAGGCATCCGTTTATGCGCTTGCTCATGTGAACAATTTCGACAACCCGCCTGCGGCTCGCACCTGTCAAGGTCTAGCTTGGCTGAATGGACCGGAGATTTCCATTGCATCATATCAAACCATTGAAGATCCTGCCCATCCTGGTGGGCATCGGAATGGCATTGACTTCTCCACTGAAGTGCCAAGATCAATTGATCGAACAAACACTCTTGGAAGAGGCCGAGTTGATGCTTAAACGTGGTGATTCGTTGCTATTGATTAACAAACCTGTCGCTGCATTGGCCATGTACCGTGGAGCAGAAGAACGTTCTTTTGATCCGTGTCAAATGGCCCGGGCGCATGTTGGCATTGCACGGATTTATGTTGACAGCCAAAACGCTGACTTCGCCTCAAACGCCCTGGAGAAAGGGGAAACTGGATTCCTGGCATGCGACGGAGAAACGAGACGGTTGCACGTGATGAAAGCTGCGGATTTATGGCTAGAACTTCACCAAGAAAGCCGTGCCATCTCACTCGTCAAGCGAGAGCTCACGCTGCATGAGGACAACCTCGAATTGTCTTCAAAGTTGGCGAATTTGTGGTTCACAGGTGGGCATTGGACCAAAGCATCCTCACAGTATGCACACTGTTTAAGCCTGGGCGGGAATCCTTTGCAACGCGCAGATTGGCTCAGTGCAACAATTCAAATTATGTGCGTTCAGCAGCAAACTCCCACGGACTCATTGATCGCAGCCTTTGAGACCGAGGCAGCGGCGTTAAGTGGGGCTGAGGCGCAAGGACATCGCGAACAAATTCACCTTGTTTTATCGATGCAAGACATGCACGTTTCAGCCTTAACATGGGCAGAAGATTTGTTAGAACATACGGACATCGAAAACCCCTCATTGCTAGCCGTCGCGCATCTGCGCATTGCCAATAGTGCGCAGCAAGCGCACCGTCCCCTCAAAGCACTGATTGGTTTTCATGAAGCCATTAAATCCGCACGCCAATCCGGTGATCTCGAGCTCTTGGCCGAAGGACTGAGGCAAAAGGGACTGTTCGAACGAGAACGCGGCAATACAGATGACGCATTGCAAGCCTTTGTGGAAGTCGACGCCATCAATTCCGAATTGTTGCTGATACAACGACCAAAAAACCAGCGAGAAGCGCGACAGTTCAACCAAGAGGTAATGCCTGCATTGGATTCTTTTGATCGTGCAGTGGTTGAGGTTCAGCGCAATCAGCAGGCACCTTATCGATCCAGTGGTTGGCCATGGGTTGCTGGACTTCTGGCGATTGGATTGATCGCTTACCGCCGATCTATACAGGCGCTGAAGTCGAGTTTGCGCAAAGAACGAAGACGCATCATCCGTCTTCGTTCATTGGTTCCTGCAGATCGGTTGCCCCAACCTGCTGTCCAACGCGTTAAAAACCCTTTGGAGCAAACGGAAGAGGTGAAAGCGGGGGAAATGGGCAGCAGCAGCCTCATGCCCAACGGCGAATTCATATTTACCCACGACACGGATCCACGTTCTCAATCGATTCAAACGTTTCTCGATGAACTTGATGAGGATTTGCGTGCGAGGATACAATGGGAAATCAACTCCGAGGATCAGTTGACAATTGGACCTGAGGTCCGTGTTGTGATCCGCAATTTGCTCAAAGGGATCGCCGAGATTACCTCAATTGAGTCACCGATTCAGCTCGGCATCGAAGCGACGGAAAGATCGCATTGGAAACTTCGATTGAACAGCCAACACACGGGAACTTCCAAAGCCCTCGAAGGCCTTTTTTATGGCAAAGATGCATTGGCCTCTTCTCGGTGGAATGAGCTGCATGCCCAATTGCGCAAACTAGCTGGAACCATCAACATTGAGCGACTCTCTCCATTGGAAGAGCGCATGACGGTGACCTTGCCCTACTTGTAGAATCGTGAACCTCACGCGGTCAATACTGACCTTGAAACTGGTTTAAGAAGCGCAGGTCGCTTTCAAAAAAGGCTCGTAAATCACCAATCTGGTATTTCAACATGGTGATTCGCTCCACACCCATTCCAAAGGCAAAACCGGAGTACTCTCGCGAATCAATGCCCGCTGCTTCAAGGACTGCGGGATCAACCATACCGCACCCTAGGATTTCAAGCCAACCCGTTCCTTTGGTTATCCGCTTATCCACTTCCGTTTCCAATCCCCAGTAGACGTCCACTTCTGCAGACGGCTCAGTGAAGGGGAAATAGGATGGTCGCAATCGAATTCGGGTGTCCGCACCGAAGAATTCTTGCGCAAACCTCAAAAGGGTTTGCTTCAAGTCCGCAAATGAAACCCCCTTGTCAATGTAGAGGCCCTCAATTTGATGAAACATGCAATGAGCTCGCGCACTGATGGCTTCATTGCGAAAAACCCGGCCGGGCATGATGATGCGCATGGGTGGCTCACGGCGTGCCATTTCGCGCACTTGGACCGAGGACGTGTGCGTGCGCAAGAGCATGTCAGGATTCCGATCAACAAAAAATGTGTCCTGCATATCACGGGCTGGATGCTCTTCTGGGAAATTCAAACCGCTAAAAACATGCCAGTCATCTTCGATTTCGGGGCCTTCAGAGACCACGAAGCCCATGCGCTCCAGAATTCCAATGATCTCGCGCCGGACAACACTCAAAGGATGATGAGCACCCACCGGGCTTCCCCCGTCTGGACGCGTCCAGTCGTGCGCTGCTTTTTCCTCCATCGCTTCCGCAGGACCAGCTGCAAAACCCGACGCAACTCGTGCTTCTATGGATTGTTTGAACTCGTTAATCAATTTGCCAAGTTCACGCTTCTCCTCATTTGGCGATTCCTTAAAAGCAGCCATGACATCTTTCATGCGGCCTTTCCGACCGAGCCAATCAATGCGGAATTGTTCGACTTCATCTGCGGAAGCAAATGCAATCGACTCTATTTCTGTCTGCCAACCTCGAATCTGATCTTTTAGTTTCATCTTAATCGATTAGCTCTATGGCCATGGTCACATTCTTTTTGGGACGGTCTCCTGCAGCCGTTTGCACAGCCGCAATGGAATCAATGACGTCCAACCCTTCAATCACTTGACCAAACACAGTGTACATATTGTCCAGAAATGGGACACCGCCATCCGCCATGTAGCGTTCAATGTCTTCATCCGTGTATTTGAAGGCTTCCGCTTCTCCGAATTCTTTCGGAAAATTTCGGGCCTCAATGTTCAAAAGCTCCTGTTTGGAGAAGGGACGTCCCTGCACCAAATAAAACTGACTCCCTGAGCTTTTGCGCTCTGGATTCCCCGCATCTCCTTGCCTTGCAGCTGCCAAGGCACCTTTGAAGTGGAGGTGATCCGTTCGGATTTCTGCAGGTATCTGATATCCCGGGCCGCCCATTCCCAATGGCGTTCCCAGCGATGCACCTCGGCTGTTGGGATCGCCTCCCTGGATCATGAACTGAGAAATAACACGATGAAACAAGAGGCTGTCATAGAAGTCCGCCTCAATCAATTCGATGAAGTTGTCGCGGTGGCCTGGGGTGGCGTTGGATAGTTCAACCACCATGTCACCAAAATTTGTCTCAATGCGGACTTTTTGCGTTGGTAATTCTGCAACTAACTCAATGGAATCGGTCGTTTTCTCGCTGTCTGCGGTTCCGCTTTCACCGCATCCAACCCCTGCTATTCCTGACAAAATTAAAATGGATGAAACGATATACGGTGCTTGACTATTGAATTTCATGACTTTTTCAAGATATTTGGGTTTCAATCTATGCCTGCAAAGTTAGACGACCCAATGCGAAATGTTTCCTTTTCCCTCGCCCTAATGGCCTTTGTTGCCGTTCTGAGCCTCTCCAGTTGCCACGAAGTTGAGGAAACCATCGCCAATGTGGTGGTCTTAAACGAACTCGGCGCACCCGTCCAGGGAGCTTCGGTCCGTTTGTTTGCTTTTGGATCAGTCGATGAGGACTTCGTGGGTGAACCTCGATTCGACACCACAGCGGTTTCCAATGCTGCAGGTCAGGTCAGCTTCAATTTCTCCAGCTTTTATGTAGAAGGCCAAGCCGGTTTTGCCGTTCTCGACATTGAAGCTTCGAAGGCCGCCTTGTTTGGCACCGGGCTGATTAAGATTGAGGAGGAATTGACGAACGAAGCAACCGTCTTCATCGAATAAATCCCGAAGACGATTCGAGGACTTATCCGCCGGCGATCCAAGCTGCGAAGTACTCTACAAGCGCTCTTTTCATGAACAACTCCTGCTCCGTTTTTGAAACGGCAGGAATTTCTGCTTTGCGTTCAAAGTGGGGCCAACCCTCTTCGTCGGTTCCCAGCGCTTCGTAAAATCCCTGCGGTTCCAATAAGGTACAGACGCCTACATGCATGATTTCCAGCTTCTCATCCTTCTTAAAGGACCTAAAGGGTTGTCCACATTCCTGAAGCCCAACAGTAAAAATCATCGTCGTCAAATCTGGCGGTTCACCGAAGCGCTCCTCCATTAGCCGTTCCAAGCTAATCCAGTCTTTTTCAAACGCGTAGTCCATGTATAATTGCCCTTTAAATGGGTTTGTCAGGTCAGGTACTAAGAACAAAAGCCCAGAGCTAACGCCCTGGGCCTTGATGTCGGGATGACTGGACTTGAACCAGCGACCACACGTCCCCCAGACGCGTACTCTACCAACTGAGCTACATCCCGATTCCCAGACGGATTTAGTTTGGGGGGACGAAGGTACTCAACTTTCTTTTTTGACCCTACACATTTCCTGCTGAGATTCTCAAAAGTCCGCCATTTCATATGGTCGTGCCGGCCTCTCCTGCTACCTTTGTGACCATTAACTGCAACACCTTCGTCCCTGATGAAAATCTCATTTCAATGGATCAAAAGCCTTTTGCCTTTGCACCTGGCCGCTGAAGAAGCGGCGGCGGTGCTTACCGCAACTGGATTGGAAGTGGAAGGGGTGGAGTCAGTCGAGCGTATTCCTGGAGGATTAAATGGCCTTGTTGTTGGGCGCATTTTGGCGTGCTCTCAGCACCCCAATGCCGATCGATTGCAACTGTGTTCGGTTGATGTAGGCGCCGAAGAGCCCTTAAGCATCGTGTGCGGTGCAAAAAATGCCCGTTCCGGGTTGGCGGTCATCGTCGCCAATGTTGGAGCCAAACTCTACCCCTTGGAAGGAGAACCCTTCACGATCAAAAAAGGCAAAATCAGAGGAGAAGCCTCCATGGGAATGATTTGTGCTGAAGATGAAATAGGCATTGGCCGTTCCCACGAGGGAATCATTGAGCTTGATGAAAAGTGGGCTCCAGGTACGCCAGCTGCGACTGTTTTCGAATTTGAGTCGGATGATGTCATGGAAATAGGGCTCACACCCAACCGGACAGACGGCATGAGTCACTGGGGCGTTGCTAGAGATCTCCGAGCGGGCTTACTCCACGAAACAGTTGCGGGAATCCAATCCAAAGTTGGCCCACTTATTTTGCCTGAATTGACACCTCTCCCCGCTTCCGGAAGCCGGTTTTCAATTTCCATTGAGAGCGGCGAAGCATGTCCACGCTATTGTGGACTGCTCATCGAAGGTGTTGACATTGCACCATCGCCAGATTGGGCACAGCAGCGACTTCGTGCCATTGGCATCAATCCGCAAAACAATGTCGTGGATGCGACCAATTACGTGCTTCATGAGCTGGGACAGCCGCTCCACGCATTTGACGCCGATCATATCACTGGGAATCACATCCTCGTTCGCCGTCCAAAGCCAGGTGAAAAACTCACTACGCTGGATGGTGAAAGTCGGGAATTGCACCCGGATGACCAGCTCATCGCTGACAGTGTCAAAGCCATGTGCCTTGCAGGCGTATTTGGAGGCGAGACAAGCGGTGTGACAACCAGCACGAAGCGCGTTCTTCTCGAATCCGCGTACTTCGATCCTGTAGTTACCCGCAAAATGGCGAAGCGGCATGGTCTTTCCACCGATGCCTCCTTTCGATTTGAGCGAGGGGTGGATCCAGCATTCATTGAAGTGGCCTTGCAGAGAGCCGCTCACCTCATCCAAGAATGGGCTGGGGGGCAGTCCATTGAGTGCAACGAAGCCGTGGGAGCTGATTTGCCGGTGGGCAGTCGAATTCAACTAGAATGGGCCCATTTAGAGCGGTTGATTGGGATCGCATTGCCTCCGGAGAAAGTTCGGACTATCCTCAAAGATTTGGACATCCAAATTGAAAAGGAAACCACCGAGACCTTGGATTTAATCATACCTGCCTACCGACACGATGTAACGCGACCGGCAGATGTGGTGGAAGAAATCCTTCGGGTATACGGATTTGATAAAATCCCCTTGCCCGACCGGTTGATATCTACTGCAGCGCATCAATCCAACGTTCCCGCAGAACGCGTCCGATTGCAAGCGGCCAACTGCCTCGTCAGCAGAGGATTTCAAGAGACGATGAACAATTCAATGACTCGCTCCTCCTTTACGGATGAATTAGGACAAGAAGGCCAGGACGGCTGGGAACTGAATCGTCGAATCGCTCTTCTGAATCCCTTGAGTTCTGATCTAGGCGTCATGCGTCAATCCCTTTTATTTCAGGGCCTCGAAGCGATTTCCCGTAATTCAAATCATCAAAATCCCAACCTCAAATTATTTGAGATTGGCCGTGTTTACCAACATAAGGCATCGGCTGAATTGGATTCAGATGATGCCTCGAGGAGGTATGAAGAAGAGGAGCGGCTTTCATTGTTCATGACAGGCAGTACGCGTCCTGAAAACTGGAACAACGCCAATTCAAAAGCAGACCCATACGCCCTGAAAAGCGAAGTGTATAGCCTTCTGACCGCCCTGGGAATCCCTGCAACCTCCGTTCAGGAAATACCACATCAGTCTCCGCTCATCCTTGAAGGGCTTGAATTGCGATGCCAAGGTATCATCATCGGGAAGCTCGGTAAAATCCGCAGGACGATAGCCAAGTCCTGTGGGGTAAAAAAAGACGTGTTCTGGGGAGACTTCTCTGTCAAAGCACTGACCAAAATCAGTACGAGATCTAAGACAACTTCGGAGGAAACTGCAAAATTTCCTTCAGTCCGTCGAGATTTGTCCCTCATTTTAAGCAAAGACATTTCGTTTGGCCAAATTCGTGATGCCGCACAAAAAGCAGAAAAAAAACTCCTCAAACGGGTTGGGCTTTTTGACGTATACGAAGGAGAGAAACTTGACGAAAACCAGGTTTCCTATGCGGTATCACTCATCCTCCAAGACTCGGAGAAGACCTTGGATGAGCGCCGGATAGAACAGAGCGTGAAGCGTATCTTAGACCGCATAGTGCAAGAAACCGGAGCTCAATTGCGCGAATAATTTCAGCCCTCAATCGTGACTTCAGATTCCCGCACCAAACCATTCCATGAGCCCCCTGTCCAACGGCGACACGTAGGATATGGTCTTGCATTGCCACTTGTTCGTTCAGGCGTTACCCGCTTCCACCGCATTGAGCGAATTGAAGGTCTGGAACATTTAGGCGATGCTCAAGTCCCAACAATCTTTGTTGCGAACCACCAAAACGGCCTGATGGATCCTCTGGTCCTCTCCTCTCTCTACGGACCAAATCAAATTCATTGGCTGACCCGCGCTGATATTTTTTACAAAAGGGTGGCACGGACCATGCTCTTTTCTTTCAATCAAATGCCTGTTTTTCGGCAGCGAGATAAGCTCTCCGATGCACGCCAACGGAACGAACGCGTATTTGAAATCTGTGCCGAACGTCTGAACATCGGTGCGACCATGGGCTTGTTTCCCGAGGGAAATCACCGGGCTGTAAAATCACTGCGCATGCTGAGACGCGGAGTTGTTGACATGGTCAACCAGTCCATCTCACTGAGCCCCGACATGAAGCGCCTGCGCATTCAACCGGTTGGTATCGACTACGAAGAAATGCAAGGCTTTAGAAGGCGCTTGACATACCGCATCGGGCCAGCCATTGGATTCCTCGACCTCATAAATCCAGAAACTGGGCAGATCACACCCGGTGAACTTTTGGTACGGATTCACTCTGCCATGAATGATTTAATGGTCAACATTCAACCGGAATCTCATTACGATGACTTGCTTCCTTACGTTCAATCTCTGCGAACAACGGAAGCACAAGATTGGTCAAAAACACGCGATCTCATTCGCACGCTAGGAAGAATTTCTGAGGAGACGCTGGATGGCATCCGGGAAGCTCACTTGGATGCTAAAAAAACCGGCATCTTCGATGCATCTCGGCCCGAAGATTTGGGGCAAGATCCAACCCACGTCCGGAGCACACCATGGTGGTTCTGGCCTTTGGCGCCCATTGCCATCATCGGTGGGATAGCATCTTGGCCATTTTCGAAGTTCGTTGAGAATCAGGCGAAAAAGCGGGTGAAGGACCCATGCTTCACCAGCACTTTCAAAGTGTCCATCGGAATGTTTTTAGTGCCGCTTTATTGGTTTGCACTGGCCTGGCCACTCGGATGGATCCTCACAGGAGCTTGGGGAGGCATGGGGGTATTGGCCGCATACCTTTTCAACTTGATAGGAAGCCGTATTTCCGGATGGTGGTACGGGCATTATTTAGATTGGAAAGGCAGCCGAAAAGCACGCTCCGTTTATGCTCAACCTCACCAAGCGTCCGCTTGGAAAAACTACCTGAATTCCATCGACCAAGCCCTACAAACGAACCAACATTCTGCCCGTTCATGAGCCATTCGACATCCACTGAATACCGCATCCAAGGCATGCAACACATTGGCGTTGCCACGTCAGATATGGACCATTCGTTGCGCTTTTTCCGCCAATTGTTTGGAATGGATATTCCTTTTTTTGATTCCATTCAAGAAGCCCCGTTAATGGACAGCCACACCCGAGGCAAAACCATCAGCAAACGTGCAAGTATGGTGATGAATCTGCAGGGAGGCTGCGCTTTCGAGGTTTTACGCGCAGACTCATTCGAGCCTGTTGCAGCTTCTTGGGACATTGCTCCAGGGGATCTGGGCATCACCGCGGTTCAGATGAAGACCCGCAATATTCACAAAATGCATGCGCACGCTCGCAACGTTGCGGGGACTTCCTGCGATGATACCATTTGCGAAACCCCATGGGGTGCGCCGACCTTTTATCTTTCAGATCCGGACGGCAACCGCTTTCAAATCTTAGAAGCCGATGACTGGTTTGGCGACAATGGCCACCCCTCTGGAGGGGTCTTGGGGTGCACCATTGGCGTTTCGGACATGAAAACCGCGTTGGCTTTATATGCCGATGTTTTGGGCTTTGATCAAGTACTTTCGGACACCACTGGCGTGCAAAATGATTGGACACATTTACCTCATGGAGGGGAATCCTTTCGCAGGGTGCGGTTAACACAGTCCGCGCCTGGTGCAGGGGGATTCGGTCAACTTACCGGACAGACCTACATCGAATTAGTTCAAGCACAGGACCGGAAGGGAACATTCATCTTTAAGGAGCGAATTTGGTGTGACATTGGGTTTGCTCACCTCGGCTTCGATGTCAGAGGCATGGCTCCTTTGGGTGCCGCTTTGGCCAGCAAAGGGTTTGGTTTTCGATGCGATACGGCCGATGCCATCGGCATGGGAGAAACCAAGGTGCATTGCACTTACATCGATGATCCGGATGAATGCTGGTTGGAACTGATTGAAGTGCATAAGATCCCGATCATTGAGAAATGGGGACTGTTTTTGGATGTTCAAAAGCGAGGAGCCGATGAGCCCCTTCCCCGCTGGATGCTCAAAGCACTCCGCTTTAGCCGCATCAAGGATAAATAGTGGATCGCCATTTCTTCATATTCCCGTAATGGAACTCCCCAAAAAAAAGACGGAAATTGGACTCAACACGGAAGGAAGAAAGGAATGAAAAAGAAAATTCTCTTGGTGGATGACGAGCCCGATATTCTGGAGCTCATTGGATACAATCTGAAAAAGGAAGGGCACGAAGTTTTCACCGCACAGAATGGAAGCGAGGGAATTAAAATCGCCCGAAGAGAAAAACCAGACCTCATCATTTTGGACGTCATGATGCCCGAAATGGATGGCATGCAGGTCTGCAACATCATCCGCCAAGATCCCGAACTCCGCGATATAACCGTTGCCTTTCTAACGGCAAGAAATGAAGATTACAGCCAAATTGCTGGGTTTGACGCTGGCGGCGACGACTACATCAGCAAACCCGTTAAGCCTCGGATTCTAATGCTTCGTGTGCAAGCCTTGTTGCGTCGCTCATCAGCGAATTCTAGCGAATTGCGGGGCGACCGCTTCGGAGTAACCATTGATCACAAGCGCTTCATAGTGCTTCACAATGGCCAGGAGTGGACCTTACCAAAAAAAGAGTTCGGACTCCTCGATTTACTCTGGTCCGAACCTGGAAAGGTTTTCACCCGCGAAGAAATTCTCAAGCATGTATGGGGCAACGATGTTATCGTTGGTGACCGCACGATTGACGTGCACATTCGAAAGCTGCGAAGTAAGTTCAGCGATGAACTGTTCGTCACAGTGAAAGGGGTGGGCTATAAATTTGGCGCGTGAGCCCTGATTCCACTCCCCACGAATTAGCGAAAAAAACCGCTCCGATCTTCTCCGTCCTGAGTGGGTTGGCGACGCTTGCTTTGCTGCAAGCTTTGGATGCCTTGCATCTCTGGGTCTTGGCTATTTTGACCGGAATGCTGACGGAAGCCGTTAGTTATTTTATCATTCAATGGTCCGTTCAAAAATCATTAGACCGGCAAGTTCAAGATTTTTCGGAAGTCCTAGCAAAAACAGACAACGGCAAAAAAAACCCGTCTAAGCAGCAGTCCTTGGATGACATCCTTGCATGGGCCAATGACCAAATTGCCGCCAATAAAGCGTTGAAAGAGACCGATTCTTTCCGAAAAGAATTTATTGGCAACCTCGCGCATGAACTGAAAACGCCCCTTTTTAACATCCAAGGGTTTGTGCTCACCTTAGTGGATTCGGACTTGGAGGATAAAGACCTTGTGCGGCGCTTTTTGAGTAAAGCAAATAAAAACGTCACCCGGATGACCGAATTGATTGAAGACTTGGATTCCATCAGCCGACTTGAATCGGATAATGTCGCCATGTCTTTGGATGCTTGCAATATCATCGAAACCTGCAAAGAAGCATTGGAGGGAGTGGAAACGAGGGCAGCGAACATGGGCATTGAATTGAACCTCGAGCTGCCCAAAGAAAAAGCTGCTTTCCTCAACGTCCTTTGCGGTCCCAGTCAAATCTTGCAAGTGCTCACGAATTTATTGGTGAATTCGATTCACTACGGGAGAAAGAATGGGAGGACAACCCTGCGAGTAAAAGATCATGGAGAATATGTCACCCTGACAGTCGAGGACAACGGCATTGGCATCTCAGAGCATGATTTGGCCCGCATCTATGAGCGCTTCTATCGGGTTGACAAAAGCCGTTCTAGGCATGCGGGTGGTTCGGGATTGGGCCTCGCCATTGTCAAGCACATCGTAGAAGCACATGGTCAAGAAATTCGTGTTCAGTCCAAGCTGGACCAAGGCACCTCATTCTCGTTCGATTTGGTCAATTTGGATACCGCTGCGGAAAAGCGCAACATTCGGATTGTTCCAACTTCCACCGGTTAGAGAACCAAAACAACTGAATCCACCCATCCATGAACAGCGCCCAAAACCTGATTTTCCTTCCTGCATCAGCGTTTCTTTATCTTGCTAAAAAAAATGTCTAAAAATTACTACCTCGGCTGCATTGAAAGCGAAAAACGAGACATTGCCAGACACCGCAGGGACATTGATAAATTACGCGATGACAACCGCGACCTGATGGCCGACAAAAAACGCGCCAGGGAACGTTGCAAACGCTCCTTATCAACCACCAAAGACCGCGGCCGGAAAGACAGCTACCGCAGCACCCGAGACCGCGAAATCGATCGCATTGATTCGAGACGCTTGAGAAACAAAGAAAAAGTCGCTGACTTACGCGAAAAAATCAAGGGTTGCAGAGAGGACATCCAGGAGTACCGAGAGAAAATTCGCAGCCTGCGAAAGCGCTAACGACATTTAGCGCTGCATCATTCCTGTGCCAGCTCCATTGACAAAAGGGTTGCTCAATTTTTCTTCTCCCACGGTTGTAGAAGGACCGTGCCCTGGCCATATCGTATAATCGTCAGGCAGACTAAATAATTGGTTTTCAATGCTCGACACCAGTTCCTCAGGGTTACAACCGGGTAAATCCGTACGGCCAACACTCCCTCGAAACAACACATCTCCACCCACGACCCAGCGTTTAGCGTGGCAAATGAAGACCACGTGACCGGGGGCATGTCCCGGAGTGAATCGCCATTCGAGCGATTCCTCGCCGCATTGAATAATGGACTGTTCATCCAGGGGATGACCGAGTGTTGGCAAGGCATCCATAGGCACTCCGTACACTGAAGCAGCGCGCGGTGCCTGGTCATACGTGGGACGGTCCAAAGAGTGCAAGGACGGGGACAATCCCCAGCGATCATGGATCCAAGCCGCACCCAGAACATGATCCAAATGAGCATGCGTCAAAAGCCACTGGACCGGTTTCAACCGCTTTAACTCGCAAAAATTTGTAAAGTCTTGCTGTTCCGCCAACTGGCTCATGCCCGGGTCAATGACCGTTGCTTCTCCGTTTCCGTGATCCAAAAGGTACGTTTGTTCAGAAAACGCATTGTATGTAAAGGTGTGGAGTTCCATTATCTCTCTGTAACTTCGACTTGTATGAGCAAACAAAGCTATCTCAAAGGAATCATAACTGGCGCCGCATGTGCAGTTTTCAGTTTGTCGTCTCTGGGACAGTTTTATGACGGCTCCAATGTGCAGTTTGGCAAGAACCGGGTGCAGCACCGAACCTTTGAGTGGCAATACCTGCCAACCGACCATGCCGAAGTGTACTATTACCAGGGAGGAAAATCCTATGCTGGACAAATAACGGCCCACCTAAGCGACTGGATTGAAGACGTAGAAAGCCTCTACGACCGAAAATTAGATGGCGCTGTGCAAGTCTTGGTTTTCAATAAGCAAACAGAATTTCGACAATCCAACATTGGCAGCAACAACGACCCCACAAATAACATCGGAGGGATAGCCACCCTGGTGGGCTCCAAAATTTTCATCTACCCCGATGGCGAATGGGCACATACCGAACAACGTGTTAAAGAAAGTCTATCCAACTTGCTCCTGAATCAGATGTTGCATGGCGGTGATTGGCAAGACGCGTTGCGCTCCTCGACCACAGGCTTAACCTTGCCTGAATGGTTTACTGCAGGTCTGCATTCATACGTAGCGCAACCCTGGTCGGCCGAGACCGCTCTTCACGTGCAGGATGCTGCCCGCTGCAGGAACATCCTTGAGGCACATCGGGCCGAAGCCTCTCAAGCAGCTTGGGTAGGTCACGGAGTCTGGAAGTACATCGCCGATATTTTTGGGGAAGCCGTCATTGCGAATGCCCTTTACATGGTTCGGGTCTCAAACAGTTTGGAGAAAGGGCTGCAATACGCTACCGGTATGAACTTGTCCTTGATGCTGGAAGAGGCCAGCATGTATCATCTGGAGTTGGCAGGGAGTCCCGCGGACTTACCACCACTTGCCACTCGCAAAGACATCCGACTCTCCCGCACAAACACGGGAGATGTTTCCATTAAATTGTCCAAAGACGGTGAAGTCAGGTCGTTCACTGCTCATCCTGATGGCCAGCACATTGCATGGGCGCAAGATGAACGCGGACAGCTACAGATTTGGTATGGCAATCGAACCACAGGTGAGTATCAAAGGGTAGGCAAGCACGGCCACAAGGTTGACCGCATCCAAGATCAGACTTTACCGGCCATGGCTTGGCACCCCAATGGCAACATCCTCACCTATGCCATCGAAGAGGGCTCTCGAAACCTGATTTATTCTGTGGATCTCACAACGTTTGAGTCTGTGGAGAAGGAAGTCTTCCGCATCGATAAAATTCGCTCCATGGCTTATGCACCCGATGGCATGACCATGATTTGGAGTGGTGTAAAAGATGGCCAGTCTGATTTATACCAATATCAGGTGATCGGTAACAACCACACGGCACTTTGGACAGATCCGTACGATGATTTAGACCCCATATTTTCCGATGATGGCCAATGCATCTGGTTTACTTCCAACCGGCCCAATGCCCAATTGAATCGACCTTTTGTATTGGGAGAACCCCTTCGTTCTTACCATGATGTGTTTCAACTGCTGTGGACCGAGGACATTCCCCAACTCATCCATTGGATCGATACTCCGGAGCGCGATGAGCGATTTCCGCAGGTCCAACCTGAAGAGCACGTCGCATTCTTGGTGGAGACGAGCAGTGGTCAGCAGGAACGCTGGATCTCCTGGCGAGACAGCGCCGTAGCCTATATTGATACAGCCATCCATTATCGATTCTATACCGAAGAACGATTAGCTGAACGGTTGGAATTACCAACCACTGCTGTGCAGTGGATTCCTGAAAATCAAACCAACGGATATGTGCATCAGTTGAATGACCATGTCTTTTGGGTCGAACGTCCAGAGAATTCTTCAAACTGGGAGACCCCTGAGTCCAATGAGTACTCAACGCTCGAGTCGCCTACGGTGACATTAAACTGGGACTGGACACCGGGACCAACAGAAGCCGATTTTCGGAATTATAAATTTGGACCTTGGACACCGATTTCCGCAGATGCAGATGCAGATGAGCCGTCAGAACTTCCGGTTTCCGTCCAAGGATCTGAGAATATGTCGTGGACCCCGTTCAATTTGCCCAAACCACGCAATTACCGCCTCAATTATGCCATGGAGTCGGTCACAGGCCAATTGGACAATTCCTTCGGCTCGAACTTTTATCAATCATACACGGGCAATATCGCGATACAACCTGGCCTCGGAGGGCTTTCCCGAATTTCAATGGCCGACTTGTTTGAAGACCGCCGTTTCACGGCAGGGTTCAGAATCACGGGGTCGTTGGAGAACAGCCATTACCTCCTGTCATATTCCGATCTATCGAGCCGTTGGGACCGAACTTGGATCATCGAGCGACAAGGCTTTATCCAGGGCGCTGATAACGGTCAAACGTATGTCAAAAATCACATCCATTTGCTGCGCCGGCAATGGAAGTATGCGCTGGATGAGGTTCGAAGTTTAAGAATTCAAGGAACCTGCCGGCTTGACCGCATCACCCCGCTATCGACCGACGCCTTCAACCTGGTCAAAACCACTCAATTTGCGAATCAACTGGGTGTGCAAGTAGCTTATGTTTTTGACAACACCCGTGAGCGAATGATGAACATCCCCGAGGGAACTCGCTACCGCGCTTGGATCGAGTATTTCGCCAATCCGACCAATCGCGGCGAAACATTCGGGACCATTGGTTTTGATTTCAGAACCTACCATACCCTCTGGCGCGACATCATCTGGGCCAATCGCATTGCAGCAGATTGGTCCATCGGTGAGCAGCGTCTCCTGCACCTACTTGGGGGGGTTGACAACACACTCTCCTTAGCTTCCAATGCACAGACGCCCGTTGATCCGGACATCAATTATGCGTACCAAACGCGTTTAGCCCCACTGCGAGGATTCAATACCAACGCCCGCAATGGATCTCATATGGCCCTGATCAACAGCGAAATTCGAATGCCCATCTGGAGTTCCTTGAGCCGTCAACCCAGTGAGTCAGAACTGTTGCAGACCCTGCAAGCGGTTGGATTCCTAGACATCGGATCGGCTTGGAACGGCAAGCATCCGTACGATAATGCCAACACGTTCAATCAAGTCACCGTCAACCAAAACCCCATCACCGTGACAATTGACAACAACCGTGAACCCATTATTTGGGGCACCGGCTTCGGGTTGCGTGCGAAAGTTTTCGGTTATTGGGTGCGCACAGATTGGTCTTGGGGAGTAGATGACGGCCGATGGCAAGATCGCGTATTCAACCTTTCGCTGCAATTGGATTTTTAATTTGATCTCGTAACATGGACCTTACTACCTTAGTTTTATTGCTTGCTATTGGGCTGATTGCTGGATTAGCGAGTGGCTTTGTGGGAATTGGTGGCGGGATGATCATCGTTCCTGCTCTGGTGTTTGGACTCGGACTCAGTCAACACATGGCACAAGGGACATCCCTGGCCATGATGATTCCTCCAATCGGAATTTTGGCTGTGATGAGCTATTATAAGGCTGGGGCCGTGCAAGTTCAATACGCCGCTATACTAGCAACAACTTTCGTGCTGGGAGCATGGCTTGGAAGCAAATGGGTGTTAAAAATAAACCCCGCCGTGGTTCGGTTTGTTTTCGGAGTGTTCATGGTATTCGCCGCCGGTCGGCTCATCATCAAATCGTGGTCGGAACTCACAGAAGGGAGTTAACCCATCCTGAATTAATTGGCGTATTCACTCAAAAATTTGATTCGCGCCAACCTCAACTCTTCCTCCGTATACGCATCGTTCCACTCGGCGATGAGCTCATCCACCCCATCGTCGTTTGATTCCTTTAGGAAGTCGAACAATTCTTCGAGGCTTTCTTCGTCCAAACTCTGGGAGATGATGTAATCCAAATTCACCTTGGTACCTGCCGAAACGATGTTTTCAATTTCAACGAGGACGTCCTCCAATTTCAAATTCAAATCGTTGGCGATATCGGTCAGTTGAATTTGACGGTCAATCCGCTGTATGATATGCACCTTGGAGGAAGATCGATTGTTGGTTGAACGCACCAATAAATCTTGCGCTCGCTCAATGCCCTCCTCTTTCACATAATCGGCAATCAACTGCAGAAATGGCTTGCCATATTTACTCGCCTTTCCAGATCCAATGCCACTAATCCGAAGCAATTCATCCTCATCCATCGGATAGTGAATCGCCATTTCATCCAGACTCACGTCTTGGAAAATGACATACGGCGGAAGTGAATGCTCATCTGCCACCTCTTTGCGGAGGTTGTGCAGCAAGTCCCTGAGCTTCTCATCCGTTGCTCCACCCTGATTGGATCGTGTTTGGCTCATGCTATCAATAGCATCGACATCGGAATAGTCTCGCTCCTTGGCAACACGGACTGGTTTGGGATTCGTCAGAAATTCCATCCCACGCTCGGTGATTTTGAGTACTCCGAAGGTCTCAATCTCCTTGCGAAGTAATCCTAGCACGAGCATTTGGCGAATGATTCCATTCCAATGCCGTTGATCGAACTCCACTCCTCTTCGCCAAAATGAACTCAACGTACCCTTATAATCTTGAATCTCTCTATTCTCCTCTCCGCATAGAACTCCCGTGATAAAGGGCGACCTGAACTCCTGCTGATGCTCCAAAATCGCACTCAACACAAGGTGCACCTCCTCTTGGCCATCTCGAATGGTCGGTGGGTTGGTCATGTTGTCACAATTCATCGCTCCCGGGCCATTCAGCTCATCAAATTCCTCACCGAAATAATGCAGCAAAAACTTTCGACGACTCATCGAGGTCTCAGCGTATGCCATTACTTCTTGAAGCAGCTGCGCACCAATTTCTTGTTCTGCCAGGGGTTTTCCCTGGAGAAATTTCTCTAGCTTTTCAATGTCGCGGTGACTGTAAAACGCAATGCATCGGCCTTCACCTCCATCTCGACCGGCTCTTCCCGTCTCCTGGTAATAGCTTTCCAAGGACTTAGGCATATCGTAATGGATTACAAACCGCACATCTGGTTTATCAATGCCCATCCCGAATGCGATGGTCGCCACGATAATATCGACGTCTTGCATCAGGAATTGATCCTGGATCCGGCTGCGCTGATTCGCGTCCATACCCGCATGGTATCCGAGGGCCTTGATTCCATTCACCCGCAACACCTCCGAAATTTCCTCAACCTTTTTTCGGCTCAAGCAATAGATGATGCCGCTCTTGCCAACGTTTTGTTTGGCATGTCGCACAATCTGCTTCAAGGCGTCTTTCTTGGGACGAATTTCATAAAAAAGGTTGTCCCGATTGAAGGATGCCTTGAATAACCTGGCATCTTTCATGTCCAAGTTTTTCTGAATGTCGGCCTGGACCTTGGGAGTTGCTGTTGCCGTCAACGCAATGATTGGGACCTTCGCGATTTGATGAGCGATTTTTCGAATGCGACGGTATTCTGGTCGGAAGTCGTGACCCCATTCCGAAATACAATGTGCTTCATCCACCGCAAAAAAACTGATCCGCACACTTTTCAAAAAGTTGACGTTGTCTTCTTTCGTCAAACTCTCAGGGGCTACGTAAAGCAACTTGGTCAAACCGGTACTCACATCTTCTCGGACTTGCACCGCCTCGGCTTTGGATAGACTGGAATTTAAAAAATGAGCGATCGAATCCTCTTCGTGATGTCCTCGGATCGCGTCGACCTGGTTCTTCATCAATGCGATTAAAGGGGAGACCACGATGGCCGTTCCTTCCAACATTAAGGCCGGCAGTTGATAACACATTGATTTCCCGCCTCCGGTCGGCATGATAACAAAAGCATCATTCCCTTGCAGGACAGTCTCAATTACTTCCTCCTGCTCCCCTTTGAATTCGTCAAATCCAAAAAAATGTTTCAGCGCCTTCGCAGGCGTTAATTCCGTGGTATTCATCAATCAGACTCTTGGTGCCGGGCGAACCCGGACGAAAGCTTTAGCTTTGCGTATACTAAAGATAGGTAATTTCGTTAAACCCTCGACGCTGATTCGATGCTCGCTTCATATACCTCAGTCCGTCACAAATGAACTGGATTCAACGCGCTCAATTAACCCTCCAACTCGAAAGCCAAGCAATCGAGGGCGTCATGGCTTTGCTGGACGCATCCTTTGAGTCCATTGGAAAATTGATTCTTCATCTCAATGGTCGTGTGGTTATCACGGGGATTGGTAAAAGTGCAATCATTGCCCAAAAAATAGTCGCGACATTTAATTCAACCGGCACTCCAGCTGTCTTCATGCATGCCGCAGATGCCATTCACGGCGATCTCGGCTTGATTCAAAAGCAAGATGCTGTAATCTGCATATCCAAAAGCGGCAACTCACCGGAAATCAAAGCTCTCACTCCTTTGATCAAAAGCCTGGGTATTCCCTTGATTGGTATGGTCGGCAACCGTGATTCCCATTTAGCACAAAAATCCGACTGGATACTGGATACAACCGTCGCCCAAGAAGCCTGCCCGCTTGACCTCGCTCCAACCTCGAGTACGGCCGCACAAATGGCATTGGGAGATGCATTGGCTACCTGTCTCATGGAAGCACGTGGATTCGAAGCAAAGGATTTTGCTCAGGTACATCCCGGGGGTGCACTTGGAAAAAGGCTCTACACGCGATTGATCGATCTGATCGATCCAGACCGCGTTCCTCAGGTCTCGACATCTGCGTCACTGGATGATATCGTCCTTCAAATGAGTGCTGGTCGATGCGGCGCGACAGCTGTACTGGATGGGACTGACGTCGTTGGAATCATTACCGATGGAGATTTGCGGCGTCACTTGGAACGTTTTCGAACCGCTCAGCAGGTCCAGGCCTCCGATTTGATGAACGCAACGCCCAAGCTTATGCATTCCTCCGATTTAGCTGTTGAAGCCTTTCAAATCCTAGAACAGAACGCGATATCGCAAATTATCGTTCTAAACGAGGGTCAATACGTCGGAATGGTGCATTTGCACGACATCCTTCGCGAAGGAATCTTCTGAACAACTAATTTTGTGCCCAATGGCGCTAGACCAAATAGAAAACGAGACCTCTCCCGATCGTGAGATGGGGTTTCTTGATCATCTCGAGGAATTGAGAAAGCGTCTATTCTATGGTGCTTTTTTCATAGTGACCAGTGGAATTGGCATGTTCTTGTCCAAAGACTGGTTGTTCAACGTGGTCCTTTTTGGACCACGAAACATGGACTTCATTACGTTTCGTGCATGGTGTCAATTGTCTGAATGGGTCGGCGCAGGTGAGGCGCTTTGTGTGAAGAGCATCAACTACGAGCTCATCAATACCACCATGCTTGGGAATTTTTCCACGCACATCCTCGTCTCATTCATCGCGGGCTTCATCGTAGCTTTTCCGTTTGTTTTTTGGCAAAGCTGGCTCTTCATTCGGCCTGCTTTGAAGGATTCGGAGCGGGCCTCTGCTCGGGGAATCGGGTTCAGCTCTTCATTGCTATTCTTTGTTGGCGTTGCATTTGGATACTATGTCATTGCTCCCTTATCCCTTCAATTCTTAGGAAACTATGAGCTGGGAGACGTCCAATCCCGTATTTCAGTGATGTCATACATGAAGACCGTCGCGTCGATTACCCTGGCATCGGGGCTTATTTTTCAACTTCCTGTGATCGTTTACTTTCTCAGCAAAGCCGGGCTGATCACTCCTGAAATACTGCAAACCTATCGAAGGCATGCCTTGGTAGGTATTTTGATTGTGTCCGCCTTGATAACGCCACCCGATGTCACCAGCCAAGTGATGGTCTCCTTGCCGGTATTGGTTCTTTACGAGGCAAGCGTGGTGATTTCTCGCCGCGTCCAACGCAAGCGATCTAATGCCTAAACGCCCCTCTTTTTATCGGTGGCTATTCACCACTGCTATGGCCATTGCCCTGCAATTCGGATGGGCGCAAACCACAGAAGTAAGTGGACGTGTATTCGATGCGGTTTCGGGGCGGCCTTTGCCCTACGTGAGCATCGTGTTCGGGACAACAACCAACGGCACCATTACAGACAGAAATGGCGACTACACTTTGTCCACTGATGGAAGGCCCGGCAGGTTAAATGTTGCATTCATGGGGTACTCCAGCCAATCTTTGGAAGTCATTCGCGGAGTAAAACAGCAAGTGAATGTGGGCCTTGAGCCGCGGGCATTCGATTTAAACACTGCTGAAGTCCGGCCGGACAAGCATGCAGAAAACCCAGCCAAACCATTCATGCAACGGGTTATTGAAGCAAAGGCACGAAACAACCCCGCTACGATTCCTTCCGCCAACCACCGGGTGCATACCCGAATAGAAGTGGCCGTCAACGACATCGGAGAAAACCAAGCCAAGGCGTGGTATTGGGGGCCGTTTCAGTTCGTCTTTGATTACCTCGACAGCACAAATGTGCGAAATGCCTTGCCTGTTCTTTTCGGTGAATTCGTCGCCGATGAACGCTGGCAAACCAAGCCAAAACGAAAGCAGACCTCCGTAATCGCCAGTCAACTTAGCGGTGATTTTGGTTCAGGAGGCAATCGAGCGACTCCTGAACTCAATGGTCGCTTCCCCGAAATAAATCTATATGAGAATCAATTTTTGATGCTCGATCGGGCGTTTACCTCGCCATTGCATGACCGTGCCGATGCGCACTACCGGTTTTACATCCTGGATACAATCGATTGGCAAGGACGTGCGGCGATGCACCTTGCTTTTCTTCCCAAACGAAAGGGAGAAATGACCTTCGAAGGGGAAATCTGGTTGGACACACTCAGCCTAGCCATTGCCCACATTGATGCCCGGCTCAGCCCTTCTGCCAACGTAAATTACGTTCGAGCAATGCATTGGACCCAATCCTATGTGCCGATTGAGAGCGTATCGGGAACTGAACGCTGGATGCTCGATTCGGAAACCATGCTCTTCGACGTGAGCATCACCGATCGCACATTCGGGGCATATCTGCAGCGTAAAAGCACGATGGAGCAGCAGCACTGGAACGACGCGCAGGAGAGTGACGCTTGGCAAAGCGGTCGCGATTTACAATTCGACTCCCTGGCACTTGCGCAGTCCGATGAGGATTGGCAAACCCTCCGGCTTGCTCCACTTTTAGCGCGTGAATTGGCTGTCTTCGAAATGACCGATTCCATTCTCGCTATGCCTCAGTGGCGTTTCATACAAGGATCAGGACGCTTCTTTGGAACGGGGTACGCAACGGTAGGACCGCTCGAATTGGGTGCATGGTGGTCCGCCTACACCAGAAATCAAACGGAAGGCAATCGATTTCGACTGGACTTGCGCACGTCCAAAGCTTTTAGTACCCGCGTCATGCCCCGTGTTTTTGCTGCTTATGGAACCTACGACCATCAATGGAAAGGTGGTTTTAGTACTCGATGGGTTTTAAGAAATAGCCCCCGAACGGAACTGTATGTCGAAGTCAAGCGAGACTTGGAACAATTTGGAATGGCTGGAATGCTCGACCAGGGTGATGCTTTTACCTCCAGCTTGCGAACAGACTCTACCAATTTACTTTCTGAAGTCATTCGAGCCGAAGCCTCCATTTTACATGAATTCGGCCCTGGTTTTTCGGGATTTTTGGAATGGCGGCATCGCCAGATCGCCAATCGGGGCGATTGGGCCTTTGTTGATCCATCGAATGGGGTACCCTTGGAGCGATTGATCACATCTGAAGCCACGGGGGTCATCCGATATGCGAGAGGAGAGCGATTCGTTGGGGGAGAGTTCGACCGGTACAGCCTCGGGACTGAGTGGCCCGTATTGACTGGCACGGTTACCTGGGGTATGCCAGGTGTGTTGGGCTCCCAATATCAGTACGTGCGGTGCACATTGGAAGGAAATGATGAAATACGCCTCGGGTGGTGGGGACGATTGCAATGGCTGGCCCAGGCTGGAAAATATTTCGGCACCGCACCGTTTCCCTTGATGGAGGTCGTGCCGACCAGCGGGACGTTCTTAATGTCCCCAGAGGTATTCAATTTGCTGCGAATCTTCGAAAATGTAACGGACGAATGGGTCAAGGTGATGCTCGAATGGCACGGAGAAGGGGTTCTATTCAATCACCTGCCCTTTTTGCGCAGACTTGAATTGCGCGAAGTGGTCTCTGCGAGAGGCATCACAGGTCGATGGGACACCCGGCATGAATCACTTCTCGAGTTACCGGATGAGACGCAAGGACTCAATGGACATTATTTGGAATACGGCGTCGGAATTGAAAATATCTTCAAGTTTATACGCGTTGAAGGTGTTTGGCGAACCGATCGGCTTTTGAGCGACCCCACCAGTCGGGGAATTCGAATAGGAGTCGAGTTCAGTATTTGATTCGTTCCCCGCTATTTTTGACCCATGAACAACGCTTCGACTAAAGTATTACGTGCAGAAGGTCTCGTCAAAACCTACGGTCAACGTCGCGTTGTGGATGGCGTATCGCTTGAGGTACGACAGGGTGAAGTGGTGGGATTATTGGGACCCAACGGTGCCGGTAAGACAACAAGTTTTTATACCGTCGTGGGACTGGTCCGTGCTGACGAGGGCCATGTCTTCATGAACGACTTGGAATTGACATCCATGCCCATGTATAAGCGGGGGCGCTTGGGAATTGGCTACTTGCCTCAGGAAGCCTCCATTTTCCGAAAACTATCCGTTGAAGATAATATTTTGGCCATCCTCGAACTTCAAAATTTAACCAAGTCGGAGCAACACCAGCGCTTGGAAAGCCTGATCAACGAATTCGGGTTGGAAAAAGTGCGGAAGTCTCCTGGCGATGTGCTCAGTGGCGGCGAGCGACGGCGAACAGAAATCGCACGGGCACTCGCTACAAATCCGCAATTCATTCTATTGGATGAGCCGTTTGCGGGTGTTGACCCCATCGCTGTGGAGGACATCCAGCGCATTGTTGAGCACTTGCGTTCCAAAAACATTGGGATTCTCATAACCGACCACAACGTCCAAGAAACCCTGCACATCACCGACCGCGCCTATCTCCTTTTTGAAGGGCGAATCCTCAAGCACGGAACGGCGGAAGAGCTCGCTTCCGACGAACAAGTCCGACGTGTTTATTTAGGCCAGAACTTTTCGCTGCGCTCCAAACCAACTTCTGGCAAGCAAGCATAGGAATCGGTTTTAGTTGGAGCGCTGCTGGGTGAGCATACGAGCCACGTATTTTCCGATGATATCAAACTCCAAGTTGACCCGGTCACCAGCCAAGAGTGTGTGCAGGTTCGTGTGATCCCACGTGTATGGAATGATGGCCACAGAAAATCCATCTGAGCTGGAGTCGACCACGGTTAAGCTGATGCCATTGACCGTTATCGATCCCTTTGGAACGGTCACGTGTTCTGGATTCGAATCATGCTGAAAATGCAATTCCCAACTGCCTTTTTGATCAATCGCTTGGACCAAGGTCGCTGTTGTGTCGACATGTCCTTGGACGAGGTGTCCATCGAGGCGACCTCCCAATTGCGTGCATCGCTCCAAATTGACCCGTGTCCCTTCTGTCCAATCTCCCAGATTTGTTCGCTCCATGGTCTCTTGAATCGCTGTGACCACATAGTCTTCGCTCGTGGCCTTCACCACCGTCAGGCACACTCCGTTGTGGGCTACGCTTTGATCGACTTGAAGTTCATGCGAAAAATCCGCTTGAATTGTGAAATGGACATTCGTCCCTTCCGCTGAGATTGCCGCTACTCGGCCAACACCCTCGATGATTCCTGTAAACATATCTACTCGTTTAGGGGAGAAACACCTCCCATAAGGTGAAGTTCACCGTTGAACCGCTCCTCTACCAAACCCACCAACCGTATTGTAAATACACGAGCAGAATAGTAATAAACGCCATCGGCACTCATGCCCCCGTCGCGGTGGGTGCCATCCCAGCGAATCCATGGATCATTTGTTTGGAATACTTCTTCCCCATTCCGATTGTAAATCCGAACATCCACAGAATCAATGAATTTCCACGGAAATGCCTCGAATGTGTCGTTTTGACCGTCGAGGTTTGGAGAAAAAACATTGGGTAAAAAGTAGTAGGGGCAATTGTCCGCACACAGCGTATCGCTCAACGCGCTTTCGTTTCGTCGCAAGGCCCCGTCTGGCCCAGGTAGTAAACTATCCAAGGCGCTGATGGCGAAGCATCCCGCCAGTGTTCTTCGCTCACCCGACTCATTCCATACGTAGCTCAATTGAGCAGGATCTGAAAAAATTTCAACCGGACGCAACGTGTCCTCGGGCGTTGGGGCCCAATAAAGTTGATATCCCATAACGTCATCCGCACATCCAACCACATCCTCCCAGGAAAAAACATTCACTTCTTCCACACAATCCGATTCCATCCGGAAGTCTGGTGGACAAGGAGGCGTGAAATCAAACGGACGACCACAAAGTTCTTGACTCCAGTTCAGCAAGGGTGAAGCGATACCGTCGCCATCGTATCTGCCCACCGTCTCCACCTTGTAACAATAGAAAACGTTGTTCACTAACCCTGTATCGGTATAGGTCCGTTCCGTACTCGAGCCAATCCATTCATAGCCGTCTTCTCCCAATCGATAAACTTGGTATTCCTCGATCCACCATGGAAATTCACCATTTACAGTCAACGTTAATTTGTTGTCATCCGGCTGTAATTCCAGCCAAGGGGTATCGGCTGGAGAAGAAAAGCCCATCTCACCCGCAGAGCTCAAGCAATCTACTCGGTAGGTCCAACCGCTGAGCTCTGTATTGACTTGACTGTGCAACCAAGCGGTGTCCGGATCCTGCAAGAATAGCCCGGGTGCCGTTTCATGCAGCAACGCTTCCTCACCGCCAGTGGCGCGTCCCCAAACGCGGTATATGTATGGGCCTGGAAAAACGACCGTATCGGCGTCTGTCGGAGGCGACCACATCACCTCAATCGAGCCAGTTGATGCATCGGTGACCTCAACAGAGGCCCGGGTGATGACGGGAATGTCCTTGCGGATTGTCGCACACACCTCATCACTGGCAATGGATTCCCCGCTTCCAGGCCACCGGGTCACCACCCGGTAACAATAGGTAGCTCCGAATGAAAGCAAGTCAACATCGATGAATTCTGTTGTGGACAATCCATCGACCGTGCCCAACCAAACGTAGCCCGTTTCTTCTGGAATCCCCGTTTCACATGCTCCAGGATCCCATTCCAGCGAATCCACCCGACGGTAGACGTCGTAAACTCCTGCTTCCACTTTCCAGGCGGGCAATTCTTCCAGGCATTCATGCGGAGACCAGTCCAAAATAATCGTATTGCCAATGGGCGTGGCTGTATCCATGGAAACCCCCGGAGCAACCACACGAATTTGGAAGGACTCAAGGTCCATGAGCTCGACTTGGTTGCTGTTGTCTTCTGCCCGCACGACCACCTGGTATGGAGTTTCCCTGACTTCCGTGCATTTTGGAGACCATATAAACTGACCGATACCCGCCCCGAGATCACTGAAATTCGCCACATTCGCCACTTCAGTAAGCGGCCCGCCCACCGCGTCTAAATCCAGGTCATCGCCATCGGGATCAGAGGCATTCACGAGCAAGGATAAGAACGTTCCAGCCACGATGCATGTGTCTTCAACAGGTGATACTTCAGGGGGCTGATTCGTGCAGGCTTCTACCGTAATCTGCATGTCGCGAACCACCTCTCCTACTTTTATCAACAGACCGTTTACCGATCGCCACTCTTGAATGCGCAATGCAACATTGTAGATGCCTGCGATTTGTGGCACTTCCCATGACACATCGCCGTAAACCGGATCAATCTCAAACACATCATCGTTCGGACTCACCTCATCGGGCGTGACATAATCACCGATTACCTCACCTTCGAATCCCCGGCACGGCACTAAGTCATACGTCAATACATCTCCATCGGGATCGTGAGCTCCTGGATTGTGGATCCAAGATTGGAACAGGCAAGCATTCTGTTGGGCCGGATTGAGCAACTGGACCGAATTATTGTGTCCTGCCATTGGATCAATAATGAGCAAGCTGCTAATTGAGAAAGGGACATCAACCGACCCCGGAATGTTGAGAACACCTTGGTTCCTGTTCGGGTCTTCCACCTGAATCTCATAAATACCTGGACCACCGTACGTGTGATTTCCTCGATAGCGGTTGATTTGAATATCGCCTTCCAGCAACAACTCACTTTCTCGCTGAAGGCTGTCTACGGGCTCATTGTTTTCGTCTCCCCAATAAAGAAAAAGCCAAGGTCGGTCAGCTGGAGCGCTAGACTTGGTGTACGTCGTGATGAGAATTTCATACGTCAAGCCCTCGACATGGGTATAGGTGATTTCACCCGCGCGGTTGTGGGTTGCAAACGACCGAAGAGCAATGGCCCAAAACACCAACAAAACCAAACCTATCCGTGCACGAGACCAGCTAAACCAAATGGGGTTTTGCATGGAATTGTGAACCGTATGCGAAAGCCGTTGAAAAACCATCTCGATGCAAGTTAGGACATGGAAGTCAACCGTTAACTTTACATGCTCAAATGGCTTCCAAAAAAAAACCAACATCCATAGGATTCAGTTGTGGTGATCCCAACGGAATCGGAATTGAGACACTGATTAAAGTGTTTTCAGACGACCGCATGTTCCAGGAGGCAACGCCTGTGTTGTACGCCACACCGAACTTGGTCGAAGCTGCATGCGAATGCGCCAAACGAACAAGCGTTTCCTGGAAGGTCGTCGCAACAGCTGACGAAGCAAAAGAAAATCAGATCAATGTGGTCTCGATCCAAGAGGAACCTTGGGAGATCAATTGGGGCGAAATCGATGGAAAGGCAGGGGAGTTTGCGATGAATTCACTCGAGAAAGTGGTCAACGACCTTGCAAGTACCAAGGTAGACGTGCTCGTCACCTTACCCATCCACAAAGAGGCCATGCGCCAGGGGTCATTTAAACATCCCGGGCACACAGAATTTTTGGCAGACTTCGCCAACGTTGACGACGTCCTGATGCTATTGGTTTCGGGTTCCTTACGCGTTGGAATGTGCACTGGGCATGTCGCATTGAAAGATGTTTCAAGCCTCGTAACATCAGAGACCATTGTCCGCAAAGCAAGGCTCATGCACGACTCGCTCAGCAGAGACTTTGGCATCGCCCAGCCCCGGATTGCGGTTTTGGGCCTGAACCCTCATGCCAGCGATAATGGACTGATGGGAGATGAAGAGAAGAAAATCATCGTTCCCGCCATTCGGGATTTGAATGCTGAAGGACGATTCGTGATGGGTCCGTATCCTGCAGATGGATTCTTTGGAGCGGGAACGCACAAACAATTTGATGGTGTGTTGGCGATGTACCACGACCAAGGTCTCGCTCCTTTCAAAGCCCTCAGCTTTGGCAATGGAGTGAATTTCACCGCCGGGCTGCCCATCGTTCGAACAAGCCCCGATCATGGGACAGGATTCGACATTGCTGGAAAAGGAACAGCGAGTCCCGACTCCCTGCGAGCGGCTATCTTTCTTGCCCGGGACATCCGGTTCAACCGCATTGCATACCGTGAACTGAACGAAAACCCGCTCAAAGTCGAAACGCACGCAAGAAAAGAGCGGTACTAGACCGCCTTGGTGCTTTTCTAGGCAGCGGTATCCTATCGATCGAATATTCTTTTGCTCAACCGGATTCTTCTGACTACCTTTGCACTCCCCAAAATGAGGAGGTTGTGGATCACTTGGCACCTTATCGTATTCCCTTCGTGGGACTGAAGCCCGGCCTACACGACTTCCAAATGGAGGTGGATTCGTTGTTCTTTGATTCTTTTCCCTCATCTGAAACCAATCGAATTATGGGATTGGCGAATGTGACACTCGATAAACTAGGCTCTAAACTAGATTGCGTAGTGGCCTTCACGGGTCAAGCAACGCTTCCTTGCGATAGATGTTTAGCGGATGTTACATTGGCTATTTCGTTTGAAGAAAGGTTGGTGGCTCAACTTGGAGAAACCACCAATACCGAAGATGATATTTGGACTTTGGGTACTGAATGCCATGAACTGGACATCAGCCAACCGGTCTTCGAGTGGATTCACTTGCACCTTCCTTCAAGAAGGTTGCATGAATTTGCGAAAGACTGTGATCCCAATGTCGCCCAATATCTAGCTGGTTCTTCAGAAAAGCCGTCCGGAACTTCAGGGTCATCGGGCAGTGGGGGTACAGATGAAAACGACGGAATTGACCCGCGTTGGAATGCATTGAAAGACTTGAAATAAAATTGCCATGGCACATCCTAAACGACGCCAAAGTAAAGCCCGGACGCGCAAGCGCCGCGCCCATGACGCACTAACTGCACCGCAGGTATCGGCTTGTCCTACTACAGGGCAGCCTCACCTTTTCCATCGCGCCCATTGGCACGAAGGGAAGCTCTATTACAAGGGCAAGGTGGTGATGGAAAAGGCGGAAGCCTAACACCCCACAAAAACTTTTGTTTGAATGAATGCGTTCGTTCAAACGATCAAAAAGGGAGGCTTTCGCCTCCCTTTTTTCATGTCTTGACGTTGTTATTCCACATTCGCCTCTTCGAATACCGGAAAACTTACCCTGCTTGGCATCTTTTGACACGCTATCTTTAGCGGCTATTTACAACCAACCCAGAGAACTATGCGTGCTTCCATTACCTCCGTTGCTGGATACTTACCTGATGACGTACTGACCAATGCTGATTTAGAAAAAATGGTCGACACCAACGATGAATGGATTCGTTCAAGAACCGGTATTGAGGAGCGACGAATCCTCAAAGACCCCACGAAGGCCACTTCAGATATGGGGGCGGAAGCGGTAAAGACTTTGCTCGAAAAACGTGGCATTGATGCCACAGAAATTGACCTCATTATTTGCGCAACCGTTACCGCGGATATGCACTTTCCCGCAACGGCCAACCTCATCGCCCACAAAGTAGGCGCGGTAAACTCTTGGGGTTACGACTTAAGCGCAGCCTGCTCGGGGTTTATTTTTGCACTCACAACGGGAGCCCAGTTCATTGAGAGCGGGCAATACAAAAAAGTCGTCGTCGTTGGGGCCGACAAAATGAGCTCCATCATTGATTACACCGACCGAACAACGTGCATCTTGTTCGGTGATGCTGCCGCAGCCGTGCTGTTAGAGCCTACAGAAGAACATGGCATAATCGATCACAAGCTCCATGTGGATGGCAACGGAGCCAACTTCTTACGCCAAAAGGCTGGCGGTTCACTGTATCCCCCTACCATTGAAACGGTTCAAGCGCGGGAGCACGTGATTTACCAGGAGGGTCAACCTGTATTCAAAGCAGCGGTAAAAGGAATGGCCGATGTCAGTTACGATATCATGCAACGGAACCAATTGGCACCGGAGGATGTAGCATGGCTCGTTCCGCACCAAGCCAATTTGCGCATCATTGATGCCACACAACGCCGAATGGGCTTGCCCGCAGAGAAAGTCATGATCAACATTCAGAAATATGGGAACACAACGGCGGCAACCATTCCTTTGTGTCTCATGGACTGGGAAAAACAATTAAAGGCCGGGGACAACGTGATCCTCGCTGCTTTTGGAGGAGGCTTTACATGGGGCGCAGTCTACTTGCAATGGGCTTATAACAGCTGAATAAACCATTTCCTGGCCAGGACCAGTGAAAACTGACTAAATTTGCCCATTAAATTGTCATCAAAATGACCATTAACGAAATTCAAGACCTGATCAAATTCATCGCGAAAGCGGGGGTAACTGAGGTGGAAATTGAAAAAAAGGATTTCAAGATTACCATCAAATCTGAAATACCTAAAAAGAAAGGAGCCACTGCCACCCCTGGAGAGCATGTCATTCAAGTGCCTATGGCAACCATGCCTGCTGCACCGGTTATGCCTGCTGCACCGGTTATGCCAGCTGCACCAGCTGCGACAGCAACAGAAGCGCCATTACCAGAAGCGAAAGACGATCATTACATCACGGTTAAGTCTCCTATGATTGGGACATTTTACCGCCGTTCGGCTCCCGACAAAGATGCATTTGTTGAAGTGGGAAAGACTGTTGGAAACGGTGATGTTTTGTGTGTCATTGAAGCCATGAAACTCTTCAATGAGATTGAGTCAGAAGTATCCGGAAAAATTGTCAAGATCTTGGTCGACGACAACAGTCCTGTGGAATATGATCAGCCCTTGTTCTTGGTTGATCCTTCCTGAACCCTATCGCCATGTTTAAGAAAATCCTGATTGCCAATCGCGGGGAAATTGCGCTTCGCGTCATTCGCACGTGCAAAGAAATGGGCATCAAAACAGTTGCAGTCTACTCGACAGCTGATGCGGATAGTTTACACGTCCGATTTGCTGATGAAGCGGTTTGCATCGGCCCTCCTAAAAGTGTGGATTCATACCTCGCAATCCCCAAAATCATTGCTGCAGCTGAAATCACAAATGCGGATGCGATTCACCCAGGCTACGGCTTCCTTTCGGAGAATGCAGAGTTTTCCCGCATCTGCGCAGAAAATCAAATAAAATTTATCGGTGCGAGTCCACAGATGATCGAGTCCATGGGCGATAAAGCTTCTGCCAAAGCAACAATGAAGGCCGCAGGTGTTCCCACCATTCCTGGCAACAAAGGGATTCTGGAAAGCCTGGACGAGGCAAAAAAAATAGCGAAGAAAATCGGCTATCCCGTGATGTTAAAGGCCACGGCTGGCGGAGGAGGAAAAGGGATGCAAGTCTGCAACGACATCGAAGAACTGGCCGAGGGCTGGGAATCCACGCGAAGAGAAGCAGGCGCAGCCTTTGGCAACGACGGCATGTACATGGAGAAATTCGTTGTAGAGCCACGCCACATTGAAATTCAAATTGCTGCGGACCAACGCGGAAAGGCCTGCCACCTTTCTGAGCGAGATTGCTCCATTCAACGCCGGCACCAAAAGCTTGTGGAAGAGACGCCTTCTCCCTACATGACGGACAAGCTCCGCGAAAAAATGGGAAAAGCAGCCATCAAAGCAGCCGAAGCAGTTAAATACGAAGGGGTTGGAACCGTCGAATTCCTAGTCGATGCCAACCGGGATTTCTACTTCATGGAAATGAATACCCGGATCCAAGTAGAACACACCATCACGGAAGAAGTCGTGAACTACGACCTCATCAAAGAGCAAATCAAATTGGCGGCGGGCGAAAACATCAGCGGAAAGAATTACTATCCTCAGATGCACGCAATCCAATGCAGAATCAATGCGGAAGACCCGGACCGCAACTTTGCTCCTTGCCCAGGACGCATTACAGATTATCATTCCCCAGGTGGACATGGAGTTCGGTTGGACACCCATGTGTATGCGGGGTATCAAATTCCTCCCTTTTACGATTCGATGATTGCGAAACTGATCGTCGTTGCGCAGACACGAGACGAAGCCATCCTAAAAATGCAACGTGCGCTCGACGAGTACGTTATTGAAGGCATCAAAACCACCATACCGTTTCATCAAAGACTCATGCGCAATGATCGGTTCCGAAGTGGAAATTTTACGACCAAATTCATGGAAGAAGAAGACGTCTAACACGTATCTCTTCCTATTCAAAAAGCCGGCTATGTCCGGCTTTTTTTTATGATACTGGTTGTCGACCTGCCGGGAAGCAAAGGAATAGAATGCACTGTTCCACCTCGGCTTTTTACCTCGGTGGATCCTACAATGAACAGCGGAGAAGAGGAATCTGTGCATTCAGGATCATAATCGCCACCTTTCACCAGGATGTCGGGCTGAATCAATTCAATCAGTTCAGCCGGTGTATCCTCCCCAAAAACAATGACCAAATCCACCGACCGAAGGCCTTCCAATACGGCTTGGCGATCTTCCTCCGGATTGATTGGTCGTTCTGGTCCTTTGCCCAAAGCCCTTGCGCTCTTATCGGAATTTAACCCCACAACCAATCGCCCTCCCAATGCCTTCGCCTCCTTCAAATACATCACATGGCCGGCGTGCAGAATGTCAAAAACACCGTTTGTAAAGACCACCTTTTGTCCCTCACGTTGCCATCCATTGATGGCATCCATGATGTGCTCCAGCTGAACGCTCATGTCCGGTCTTTTTTAAGCCGATACCACAACAAGTAGATGTAAGCGATGCCTCCCATTGAAATAATCATTGCCGTTTGAGTAAACCAAACGACATTGGCCACGGCCAGTCCGATCTCTTTCGCATATCCCAACGCCATAAAGCCTGACATCACAGCCCACTGATAAGCGCCTACACCTCCTGGAGCTGGGATGACCATGCCAAAGCCGCCAGCGACCATGATGAACAAAGCTTCGGTGATTGAGATGCCCTCCACTGCATTGAATGATTTGAAAATCACCCATGCCATGAAGAAGTACATGAACCATATGAACAACGTATGGGCTAAAAACAGCCCCTTCCGTTTCATCTTTCGAATGCTGTTCAATCCATTCCAAACTCCCGAGAGGAAGTCGATGATTCGCTGTGCAAAAGGAAGTTTTACCAGACGCTTCCGATTCCAAAGGATCAATCCCAATGCCACCACGCCCCCTGCCGCGAGCACCACAAGCTTACTGAAATCCGGAAGTTCTGCTCCCTGGAGCAACTCCAAAAACGCAGGTGAATTACCCAAAACAGCTACACCGGTTAACACGATCAAAAACACAAAATCGATTACTCGTTCACTTATGACGGTACCAAATAATTCATCTACCGGAATGTCATCTGTTTGGTTCAAGGCCGCGCACCTCGCCAGCTCACCGCTTCGAGGTACAAACGTATTCGCAAAATAAGCAAACGCTACAGCGTGCACACTTCGAGCTTTGCCCGCCTTGCGCCCCAATGGTTCGAGCAAGATTCCCCATCTCAGTCCCCGACTAACGATGGCCAAATAGCCCATGACAAAGGACGCTGCTATCCCTTCCCAACGCACAGACCGCATATTCTCCCACAACGCCTCTTTGTCATCGACGATGGAAAAGGCCAAGTAGAAAAGTACTACTCCTATGCCCAATGAAACGACATAGGTCGCAATCTGCTTAGCATTCATGAGTCCAAGTTAGGAATTCAATCGGTTTGTCTCGGTATCAGGGAAAACCAACACCGGTTTGTGCGTCTTAGCTTCTTCCGGCGTCATGTGGGCATAGGCAATGACAATGATGATGTCCCCGACTTGAACGCGTCTGGCCGCTGGTCCATTCAATCCCACCTGACCCGAGCCACGCTCACCCAAAATTGTGTATGTCTCAAATCGTTCACCGTTGTTGATGTTCACAATTTGAACCTTTTCCCCTTCAAACAATCCTGCGGCATCCAACAAATCGGGATCCAGGGTAATGGAGCCGATGTAATTCAAATCCGCCTGAGTAACCGTAAGGCGATGCAATTTTGAGCGGAGCATGGTAATCATCATGGGCGCAAAAATAGGAATTCCAAACTGCTTCAATGCAATGCAGGCAGCCATACCACTTCGACGCGGCGAGCACTTGCCGCATTTTGGGCATCGGCATCCACTCCGTAACCGTTCCATTGGATTTCCGAAGCTGAGAAACCTGCATCCATGAGCGCGTGCACAACCGATGCGGCGCGCGCCTCACTCAGCACGTGATTCCGCACCACTTCGCCTTGCGCATCTGAAAACCCGCTGACCACGAATTGGCCCGGGCGGGAAGGATGGACGTTGCAATCGTTCAACCATTTCACCAATCCTGCGGATGTTTTTTGGCTAACCTCGTCCACCGAAAGGTCAAAATATGCTATCCATTTGAGCGATTCTCCCAACCATTCTGCGCCATCAAATTCAGAAGGACGTGGCCAACGGCTGAGAGCATCGAGCGGAAGCAGATCAAAAACGAAGGCCTTTCCACCTTCCATTCGGTAGCTCCTCACCCGCTTCCAACCTGGCCAATGTGCATCTATACACCCCCCGGCCTCACACTGCTCATAAACATGGCATACGGCACCGTCCGGCACATCACGATCCAGGGAGGACGAAGCCGACACTTCCATCGCCGCGTCCAAGTTCACCGCTCCCAGAAGAATACGTCCTTGGACATCCGAAACGCCTTCGACCACCGTTTTCCCCCCTCGCTCATTGATTCGGACATTCAATCCAGCAATTGGATTGCGTTGGTAGCGAAATTCGAGAGCAACAGAGCGGATGTGCTCCTTGGCTGCGTCGCTCGGCACGCCACACCACCCAATGTCCAATCCTTTCCCTCCCATGCGCACCGCCGAAACGTAGTAACCAGATCCTGGCTTGCTCCCTGCAGGAACAGCTGCAAGTTCATCTCCTGCTGTGTTCACACCAGCGGGCATGCGTTCGACCCGCTCAAAGTGGCCGGCACGGGATGCAAAAAACACATCGAATCCTCCAAGCCCGTCATGGCCATTGGATGCGAACAATAACTCACCGTCATCAAAATTGGGGAACACCTCATCTCCAGAAGTATTCAACTCATTCAAGGGACGTGGAACGGTCCATGAAGATTCGGCCCGTTGAGCAATCATCAAGTCAAAGTCACCGCGTTCTGTGCGAGCACTTAGAACCATTAATTCTCGGTTTGCATCGATAGCGACGTGCTGAATCTCTCCCAAGCCTGGCCAATCCGCCGATGACCATGCCTTCAATTCCATCGCTTCAGGTCGTGCGAATTCGGTATACCCCACCTGACGGATTGCCTCAAATTCCTGGCCTTCCGACAAGAACCAGTGGGAATCCTTGGCCGTCTCCGATGACCTCGCTATGCGCCTGAAATACATCGAGACTCCATCCCAACCCAGGAGCAACTCATCGTCTGTGGAATTCAATGCATTCAAACTCACATACTCCATCTCGGATGGAGATTGCGCCACCAAATAAAACGGGAGCAGTAAAAGCAATCCGGCAGCAGCAAGCACTTTCCCGATGACCTTATTGCACATCATCGCGGTTTTTCCATGCTTTCCAAATCTCCAGCGCCTCATCATACCAAGCCTGCCCAAATTCTCGAATTAACGCCGTTCGGCAAAATTCCAATACAGTAATATTGGAGGATGCTCCACAGGATCGAGCGCCATCACAAATGGGCCATTCGTGGACATTCAACGCGGTGAAATCCTGCAATTCCTTCAATCGGATGGGATACAAATGGCATGAAATGGGCTTCGGCCAATCCGACTTGCCTTCGCGCCAGGCCGATTCAAAGGAACATTTGGCTGTTCCATTGGCTTCAAACGTCGCATAAACACACTCCCGACCATTGATGATCGGCGTTACATATTCTCCGTCGTGGTCCACTTCGAACAATCCCACTTGTTCAATAACGGCCAAAGCTTCGGGCCGAAGCATCGGCTTAACCACCTCGAATGCCCCTTCCAATCGATCTACTTCTTCTGCTGTAAGCGGCGCCCCGCTTTCTCCTTCGACGCAACATGCCCCCTTGCACTTGCTTAAATCACAAGCAAATAAAGTATCAAATACATCTTCCGAAATCAACGTGTCTCCGAGGGCTATCATGTGGACGAAATTAATTCGGGATTGCCGAACCTCCACTACCGAGCTGTTAGGCATTAAATTTGAACATGGCATTGGGTTGGAGACATCAAGGAAGGGTCCTGCGTGACCGATGGAAACGGGTTCAACCGCTGAACCTCGAGCGCATGGGAAATGCCTGGGCATCTCACCGCGGCTATGCCCATAATCAACGTGGCAATCACGTGCCTCAAAAGGCTTGGCCGCTTAGTTTGAGCGTAGAGCCAACCACCTCCTGTAACCTGCGCTGCCCAGAGTGCCCATCCGGTCTCAGGTCTTTTTCGCGGCCAACAGGAATGCTCGACCCCGCACTTCTAGAGTGCGCATTGAATGAAATGGGGCGGTATTTGGTTTACCTCAACCTGTATTTTCAAGGAGAGCCTTACCTGCACCCGCAGTTGAATGAACTGGTGGCGATGGCCCATGCCCGGGGCATCTACACCTCCACATCCACCAATGCTCACTTTTTGAGGCCCGAGCGCTGTGAGGCAATCGTCCGATCGGGGTTGAGTCGCCTGATTATAAGCATTGACGGTATGACACAAGAGACCTATTCCGCATATCGGGTCGGAGGGAATTTGGAAAAGGTGCTCCAAGGAACACGCAATATGGTCGAAGCTAGACGTCATAATCGAGGTCGGGGCCCGCACTTGGTTTGGCAGTTTTTGGTCGTAGGGCCCAACGAACATGAATTGAGTCAAATCAAACGGGAGGCAAGGAAGGCAGGCGTCGATGAATTGGTCATCAAAACAGCACAAATAGACGACCCCCACGATGGCCATCCCCTGCTTACAAAAGCCCCTGAACTCCGGCGTTACGACCGCACACCCGGAGGCATTTGGAACATTCGAAACACCTTCGAAGATGAGTGTTGGAGAATGTGGCAAGGCTGTGTGATGACATGGGATGGCAAGGTGGTCCCTTGCTGTTTTGACAAGGATGCCCATCACACAATGGGTATCGTTGGTGAACGTAATTTCGAAGACATCTGGTTTGGTGAAGCCTATGCCGCATTCCGCAACCAAATATTCACCCAACGATCCAGCATCGAAATGTGCCTAAATTGTTCCGAAGGCAGCCATGCGTATGCGTGACGCCGCTTTTTAAACTGAGTGCATGCCGAAGCCTATTCTTTTCCGATGGACCCAATGGGTATGGCCTTTGCTCATCGGGGTTGGTTCGGCAGCAGGTGTTTTGTGGCTCGGCGCCACCTATGAAGTGATCGATCCGATCACGAAACAAACAACCACTTCCTTAGAATTACTCCGGGGGTTTACCTGGACTTCCCGCTCAACCTGGGCCGTTTTAGCTGCTATAGTTTGCGTGCTCATTCGCGATTTTGGATACATCGTTCGGCTGAGAATTTTGTCCTTCCAGTCGTTTTCTTGGCGGCAATCCACCGAGAACATCCTCTTGTGGGAACTGTCTTCAGCCCTCACACCGAGTGTCGTTGGTGGTTCTGCGGCAGCCGTGGTCATTTTGCACCGGGATGGCCTCAAATGGGGCAAGAGTTTGGCCACTGTATTCGCAACCGCCATGCTCGATGAAGCCTTTTATTTGCTCGCCGTTCCACTGGTTTTTGGGCTTTCAATCTGGGCTGGTCATCCTATTTTTCCTGCCATAAATGAAGACCTCAGCCTTTTGGACTGGGGACTGTCCTCGCTTTTTGGAGTGGCCTATGCATTCATTGCATCCCTTACAGCTTTGATGTGGTTTGGTCTGGTCCTGCGACCTGAAAAGACACATCGATTCATCCAACGTCTCGGAGCATCGCGCCCGTTGGAGAGATGGGGCGGTCGAATCAAGCAATGGTCAACCGATTTACTCGAAGCTTCTCAGGACATTCGGCATGCACCCCGATCTTTTTGGATTCAAGGCTTTGCTGCCACCTGCGCCAGCTGGACCGCGCGCTTCCTAACATTGAATGCAGTGCTTTTAATATTTTACCCCCACATAGCCCACGGTGCAGTGCTCGCAAGGCAACTGGTCCTTTGGATTGTTCTTTCTATCAGTCCGACACCGGGGTCATCTGGGGTAGCTGAACTCGGGTTGCCCTCATTTTTGGGAGACCTCACCGGGGTTGGATACATGGCCGGGGTAGTGCTCATTTGGCGCATCATGACGTACTTCATTTACCTCTTGGCTGGGGTGTTTGTACTCCCCCAATGGTGGGTTCGAACCCAGAAAGGCAATAAACGGCCTTGAACCCAAGATTCGAAGCTTAACTTTGACACATATGAAAGATTCGAAAAACCTTGGCAAGGGAACGCGTGCAGTGCACGCAGGGGTCGAACCCGATCCTTCTACTGGCGCCATCATGACACCCATTTTTCAAACGTCGACCTACGTCCAAGAGGCGGTTGGAGTTCACAAAGGCTGGGAATATTCCCGCAGCCATAATCCGACACGGGCTGCGCTGGAAGGTGCCTTAGCAGAAATTGAAAGTGGAACGCATGGATTGGCCTTTGCATCAGGCTTGGCTGCGATTGACTGCGTTTTGAAAACCCTCAAACCAGGGGATGAAGTCATTGCAGGACAAGACTTGTACGGGGGCACCGCTCGGCTATTTCGTGCAAACTATGCGCCGATGGGGATTGTCTTTCATTTTGTTGACACCCAAAATCCCGCATTGGTCGAAGCAGCCATCAACGACAAAACCCGTCTGGTGTGGTTGGAGAGCCCCACGAATCCATTGATGCAGATCACAGATATCGGAGCGATTGCAGCACTCACGAAGCCACGAGGCATCTTACTTGCGGTCGACAACACGTTTGCCTCACCCATGCTGCAACGCCCACTGGAACATGGAGCGGACATTGTCATGCATTCCGTCACAAAGTACCTCGGAGGCCACAGCGACGTGGTCATGGGAGCACTCATAACATGCGATGCGGCCGTCGACGAACCGCTGCGTACCATTCAAAATAACTGCGGAGCGATTGCTCAGCCATTCGATTCGTTCTTGGTGTTGCGCGGACTCAAAACACTCCACTTGCGCATTGAACGGCATTGTGCCAATGGCCGAAAAATCGCACACTGGCTCAAGGCCAATCCGCGCATCGAAAAAGTATACTGGCCTGGATTTGAGGACCACCCGGGCCATGAAATTGCCAAAAAGCAAATGGATGATTTTGGTGGAATGATTGCGTTCGAAATCAAAGGGAATAACCTCGAACAGGCCAAAAACCTCGTGGCAAGCACACGGCTTTTTGCCTTGGCTGAATCGCTGGGAGGAGTGGAATCTTTGATCGAGCACCCCGCAGCCATGACGCATGCCAGTGTCCCGGCTGAAATTCGCGCCGAACTCGGGATTTCCGATGGGTTCGTCCGACTCAGTGTCGGTGTAGAGGACGCCGATGATCTTATCGCGGACTTGGATCAAGCGATCCGCTCAACCGTTGATTGAAGCGATGGCTGATACAAGCAAGCACTCCTTGCCCGCCGAGTCTATGGCGGTCGTTGGCGCCGGCTTAGTCGGTAGTTTGTGGGCCTTGATGCTCGCGGAACGGGGACACCGGGTGGACGTTTACGAACGAAGGCCTGACCCCAGAATCGGACAATACAAAGGGGGACGCAGCATCAATTTGGCATTGAGCAACCGAGGTTGGCGTGCATTGGAAAGAGCAGGGATTGCTGATGCTGTCCGAAAAATCGCTTTGCCCATTACCCATCGGACCATGCACGCAATTGACGGGGCGCTCACCCGGCAACCATACGGATTGCCCGATGCCCCCGGTATGTTCGACGATCCGCAGTGCATTTATTCGGTTTCGCGGGCTCTATTGAATCGATTGCTTGTCGAAAAGTCAGAAAGTCACGCCCACGTCGCCTATCATTTCGACCATAAATGTGTCGAACTAAACGTTGAACAAAAAGAGCTGCATTTTGAACGAGGTTCAGGGGGCTCAACCGCCAAATCATTCGACCGAATATTCGGAACGGATGGGGCTTTCAGTGCCGTCCGCGACCGACTCATGCGGACCGATCGCTTCGACTTTGCCCAGCGCTACCTCACCCACGGTTACAAGGAAATCGAGATGCGACCAGATGAGCAAGGCCAGTTCAAAATGGAATCCGATGCCTTGCACATTTGGCCCCGTGGAGAATTCATGCTCATGGGACTGCCCAACCCCGATGGCACGTTTACATGCACCGTATTCGCTCCGTTTCATGGCGTCAATGGGCTCGACGACTTAGATCATCGAGATAAAGTCGAGCACTATTTCCGGGAATATTTTCCAGATGTCATCCCCCTGATTCCGGACTATGCTGAACAATGGCTTGCGAATCCAACGAGTTCCTTGGTCATGACCCAATGCAACCCCTGGCATGTGGGTGATGGAATATGCCTCATGGGCGATGCGGCCCATGCCATTGTCCCGTTTTATGGTCAAGGGATGAACAGCGGTATGGAGGACTGCACGGTACTGAGTGAATTGGTCGATGCAATGGATGGACCCGCGGATTGGGCCAAGACTTTAGAACGCTATACAGCTTCTCGGCAACCTTCGGGTGATGCCATTCTTGAGTTAGCTCTGCGCAACTACATCGAAATGCGCGACAAAACAGGTGACCCCCAATTCTTGCTGCGGAAGAAAATTGAAGCAAAACTAGCCACTGCGTATCCTGGACGCTGGTTGCCTCTGTATTCTCAAGTCACCTTCAGTCATACGCCGTATGAAGAGGCCTTGGCCTCTGGCAAA
This sequence comes from Flavobacteriales bacterium UBA979, assembly GCA_002292325.1. Lineage (GTDB taxonomy): Bacteria > Bacteroidota > Bacteroidia > Flavobacteriales_D > Sanyastnellaceae > UA16. Next base: position 87,177 of record DBBR01000105.1, read on the forward strand.
CGCCAGGACCGCATCATGGAATCAATTTTGGCACAACCGGGGATTGCCTCAAATTGGGATCGACCGGAGACCTTTGAAAAAATCCTATCAGAATGGGAAATGCCTTCGTAAAGCGTGGAGCTTTAGCAACGGCCGCTGCAATTTTCTCCCTGAGTCTCTCTGCACAATCCAATGCACTATTCGACACTGAAAGGCAAACTTTCCGAGGGACAGGGTGGACATTTTCTGCCGGTATGCACGGATTTTCCTCGCGGCCAGATTCCACTGATGCCTTCTACTCAATCGCCAATTCCGATGGCTCTTTGGATACGTTGCATATGGGCAGTTGGGGACATGAAGGCCACCGCTCGCTGCGTCTTGGAATTGGCTTTTGGCACGTTGCGAGGCGGCCGGTCGTTTGGGACCGATGGAGCGTCGAAGTTCACGGCACGCGGAATACTGCAATCTCTACATTCACTGGGTTAGTCGCTGGTGCAGACAATGCACTTGCCTTGAACACGCTCGTTGACAGCGGACGCTCAAACCTCACCACCGAATTGACTTTTCGATTGTACCGCGCATTTGAGGTGATTCCCGATTTTTTTTTAGAGGGCCAACTTGGAATGGGATGGGATCGTGAATGGGGAGCGCAATTCAGTCGCACCGGACCAGACTCGATGTTCATACCTCGCTTACAACCCGCACTGAACCGCATAGCACTGGAGCTGGGAGCTGGTGTGGGAGTCAGGACCCGGTCGGGTCGTTACTTGCGTCTCCACGCCACCTATGACGCTGTGCAGTTAAGCCCATTTGCAGAGGAAGGAGATGGGCGAGTGCAATGGTACGATGGCCAATTTCAGCCTTGGAACCTTACGCTTCAATGGGATTTGCTGCGGGCTAAGTCCGCGATAGATTGCGCCAAGCCACCGGCCAAAGACCGACCGGCAGAAGTTCTGTTTGGGTCTGAGATGGAAAAGGCAAAAAACAAGCGTGCGAAAAGCCAAAAGCGGCGCGCGCGAAAGCAACGCAAACGGCGACGATTTTGAACGAAGCTCAGGGAGCGTCAGCGCAGAGTTCCACCAGCACCTTCACTGTATCGCTGGGGTGCAAGAAAGCAATGATTTTACCATCTGCTCCCGATTTAGGCCCACCAATGATTTTGTAACCCATGGTCTCAAGGCGAGCGATTTCCTCGTGGAGGTCATCCACATGAAAGGCCAGGTGATGCAGCCCAGGACCGCGCTTTTGGATGTGCTGGCCGATCGGGCCTTCTGGTTCTGTCGTTGCCAGCAATTCCACTTTACTCTCTCCCGTCTCGAAAAAACTCACTTCAACCGCTTCGGAATCCACTCGTTCCCGCTTGAACGGCGGGTGACCGAGGATGTCTTCAAATACCTTCTCTGCCTCAGCAAGGTCTTGGACGGCAATGCCAATGTGTTCGATTCGTTTCATGTTCTGCATTCCAAAAGTACACCGATTGACTCGTCCATCGCTAACTTTGTCCCATGACCTCAAAAACCCAAGAATGGCTGCCCGTAGAGCTCACCGGCAAAACGGCCGTAGTCTGTGGCTCCACCCAAGGAATTGGATTTGCAGCAGCCCAGCATTTGGCTGGACTCGGCGCACGCGTCCTGTTGCTCGCACGCAACCCAGAACGATTGCAATCGGCGCTTGCGGCACTGCCCCATTCAGAGCTCCATGCTACCGCCCAAGCGGATTTCAGCAAGCCCGACGATGTGCGGCGTGCCATTGCTGAAATAACCGAGCGCGAAACTGTGCATATTTTAGTCAATAACACGGGGGGACCAGCAGGAGGCCCCATTGTGGATGCCGACATCGAGGCATTTCGAAACACCTTCGAACAACATTTGATTTGCAATCATTTGCTCGCACAAGCCGTCTTGCCGGGAATGAAAGACGCTGGATATGGTCGAATCATCAATGTCATCAGCACAAGCGTTAAGCAGCCATTGGCCAATCTCGGTGTGAGCAACACCATACGTGGCGCGGTCGCTAGTTGGGCCAAAACTTGGGCGAATGAGGTGGGTGCTTTTGGCGTCACCGTCAACAATGTACTCCCCGGAGCGACCAATACATCCCGTCTGGATCAGATCATTTCATCAAAATCAGACAAAACAGGACGAAGTCAGGACGAAATCCGCGCTCAAATGGCCGCTGCTGTACCCCTAAATCGAACCGGAAACCCCGAAGAAGTGGGCCGTGCCATAGCATTTTTAGCCTCACCCTCAGCGAGTTACATTTCCGGAATCAATTTACCGGTTGACGGAGGCCGAACTTCTTCCTTGTGAATTAGATTTGCGGCACTAAACGTTAATAGACACGTTGATGACTACCCCTCACCACGAGCAGATCCAAGCCTTCATGGCGGGTGTTGCTGCTCAGAATCCGAATGAACCAGAATTCATTCAGGCAGTCCAAGAAGTCGCAGAGACTGTTATCCCTTTTATTGCTGATCATCCCAAGTATGCAGAACATCGCATTCTTGAACGCATGGTCGAACCCGAACGCACGGTCATGTTCCGCGTTCCGTGGACCGATGATGATGGACAGGTGCATGTCAACAAGGGCTATCGCATCGAATTCAATTCCGCCATTGGGCCTTACAAAGGCGGCCTTCGATTTCACCCGACGGTGAACTTGAGTGTCTTGAAATTCCTCGGGTTCGAGCAAGTATTCAAAAACAGCTTAACGACGCTTCCTATGGGCGGCGGCAAAGGCGGTTCCAACTTCAATCCCAAAGGCAAGTCCAACAATGAAGTGATGCGATTTTGCCAGAGTTTCATGACTGAATTATCACGGCACATCGGACCAAATACCGATGTCCCTGCAGGCGATATTGGAGTCGGAGGTCGAGAAATAGGCTATATGTTTGGCCAGTACAAACGATTGCGAAACGAATTCACAGGGGTATTGACTGGCAAGGGCCTGAATTGGGGCGGTTCATTGATCCGACCGGAAGCCACCGGATACGGTGCCGTGTATTTCGCTGCTGAAATGATTGCAAACAAGGGTCAAAATTTTGAAGGCAAGCGCGTGGCGATTTCCGGATCTGGCAATGTCGCTCAATACGCGGCCGAGAAATGCACTCAGATGGGTGCGAAAGTCGTCACCATGTCCGATTCATCGGGATACATCCACGAGCCCAATGGACTGTCTATGGAACAGCTCTCGTGGATTCAGGATTTGAAAAACGTACGTCGCGGACGCATCTCAGAATTCGCCGAAGCGCATCCATCGGCTACATTCCATGCCGGAGAGCGTCCCTGGGGTGTGACCTGTGAAGCAGCATTCCCATGTGCTACCCAAAATGAACTCAATGAAACTGAGGCGCAGGCACTCATCGCAGGTGGATGCATGGTGGTTGCAGAAGGTGCCAATATGCCCTGCACTCCTGAAGCTGTTGAAGCGTTCCAAGCTGCGAAAGTTCTGTTTGCACCGGGTAAGGCGTCAAACGCCGGGGGTGTTGCGACAAGTGGATTGGAGATGTCTCAGAACAGCCTTCGCATGAACTGGAGTCGAGAAGAAGTAGATGAACGTTTGCTCCATATTATGAAGGACATTCACGCGCAATGCGTCGAATACGGAACAGACCCTTCGGGATATGTTGACTATGTCAAAGGAGCCAATGTTGCTGGATTCGTCAAGGTGGCAGATGCCATGATTGACCAAGGCGTTGTCTAGGGAGTTATCTTTGGCCAATGATTACAGGATTTCAACACATGCACAGCGCATTGCGCTGGGTCGTCCTTGCTTTATTGGTGCTCACGCTCATCAAGGCATGGCAAAATAGAAACGGAACATTCACTGCTGGACAAGGCAAACTGGGGTTATTTACCATGATTTCCTTGCACGTCCAATTGCTGCTAGGGCTGGCCTTGTACATGATGAAAGGATGGATGTCCATGCTTGGAACACCTGGCGTCATGGAATCAACGGTGATGCGCTTTTTTGCGGTGGAGCACCTTGCGGGCATGATCATTGGTATTTTATTTGGCACACTCGGGCACAGTTTGGTCAAACGCGCTGAAACAGATGCGCTAAAACACCGGAGACAACTGCGGTATTTTGGGATTGCCTTGATCATCATCATCGCGAGCATCCCTTGGCCCTTTCGTCCGGGATTTGAAGCATACGGCTGGTTCTGATTGTCCGAATGATTTCACTGACACGCACGGGCATTGGAGTTTTAGCGGGATTTTTCCTGCTTCTTTTGAGTCAATGTGGCACGGCTGATTCACCTGCTTCACCGAGCAGTGGCGCAGGGAAAGCACCTTCTCAAGCTGCTGTGCAACGCGCATACACCATGAAATGTTCCCTCTGCCACGGAACGGATGGTCGATTGATGGCTTCCAAGGCTCCCGACCTAAGCAAATCTACCATGAGCATTGAGGAGCGAGTTGCCATCATTGCATACGGAAAAGGAACCATGCCTCCCCAAAAGGGAATCTTGGATCCGGCAATTATCCGTGGAATTGCTGACTACGTCGGCACCTTTCAGGACGCGAAATAATGCTCGAAAAAAAGCTTTATTCTACCGCAATCGAACCAGAGACATGCGTGCTCATTGGGTTGGTCACAGGAAGAGAAACAAGGGATCAGGTGAACGAACACCTCACCGAACTGGCTTTTTTGGCAACCACGGCCGAGGCGAATAACCAGCGAACCTTTGTGCAGAGCTTGGATCGACCCGATACCCGGACTTTCGTCGGAAGCGGTAAACTCCAGGAGATCAAAGAATACGTCGAGGAAAAAGAGATTGATATCCTCATCTTTGACGACGAACTCACCCCCACCCAACTGCGCAACATTGAACGTGAGATTCCAGAGCGTAAGATTCTGGACCGCCCCAATTTAATCTTAGACATTTTTGCCCAGCGCGCGCGCACTGCGCACGCGAAAACGCAAGTAGAACTCGCGCAGTATCAATACCTCCTCCCAAGGTTGACGAACATGTGGACCCACTTGCAAAAACAGAAAGGCGGGATCGGGATGAAAGGACCCGGAGAAAAAGAAATTGAAACGGACCGACGGATCATTCGCGACCGGATTGCACACCTCAAGAAAGAACTCAAGTCCATTGACCGACAAATGGCAACCCAGCGTGGAAACCGAGGAGCACTGGTGCGCGTGGCTTTGGTCGGCTACACCAATGCGGGCAAAAGCACGCTGATGACGAGGATGTCCAAAAGCGAGGTGTTTGCGGAAAATAAGCTCTTTGCTACCTTGGATACCACGGTTCGTAAGGTGGTCCTGCACAACTTGCCTTTTCTGTTGAGCGACACTGTTGGCTTCATTCGCAAACTCCCCCATCAACTGATTGAAAGCTTTAAATCCACCCTGGATGAAACGCGAGAGAGTGATTTACTGCTGCATGTAGTGGACATCAGTCATCCTCAATTCGAGGAACACATAGCAGTGGTCGAATCAACTCTGGGTGAAATCGGAAGTGACGACAAGCCCTCCATGATCGTATTCAATAAAATTGATCACATCACCGTCGAACCCTTTGGACCTACCAAAGAAGATCAGATGGCGGGCATCCGTGAACGATTTGAGCGCAACGACCGACACGTGATCTTCATCTCCGCCAAGGATAAGATTGGATTGGATGAAATGCGTGAAGTCGTATTCCAAGCGGTGAAGGAAATTCACGTCAAGCGCTATCCCTATCACAACTTCCTCTATTAACTCCGACTTCCCGACCTTTGCACCATGGCAGGAATACGTCAAGAAAAAATGGCCGAGCTGATTCGGCGCGATCTCAGTGTCATCTTCCAGCGCGAAGCGAACTCGTGGTTTGCAGGCATGTTCATTTCCGTGACCCAAGTGCGAATGGCTCCCGACTTGGGATTGGCCAAGGTTTACTTAAGTTTCATGGCAGTGCCCGATAAAAAAATTGCCCTGGAAGCTGTGCGGCAAGAAGGCTGGCGTGTGCGCAAAACCTTGGGTGGCAAAATCGGGAAACAAGTGCGCATCATTCCCGAATTGAATTTCTACCTCGACGACAGCTTGGATTATTATGAGACCATCGACAAAGCGTTAAAGAAATAACTCCACCGCTCCTGTGAACCTCCCGATTCGGCTTGCCTGGCGTTATGCGTGGACCCGTCGGTCCAAAAGCATCACACACCTCATTTCTGGGATATCCATGTTTGTCATCGCTGCTGTTACAGCTGCAATGATTGCTGTTCTCAGTGCATTCAATGGCATAGAAACGGTCGTTACAGAGCTTTTTGGAACCCTGGATGCACCGCTTGCGGTGATTTCCACCGAGGGAAACGCGCTCCCTGATAGCACAGGCCATTGGTTGGAAGCACATTTTGGGATGGACAGTGAGTCTCCCCTGCTCGCACACATTGCGGCTGTCATCGAAGATGAAGCCGTTCTATCATGGAATGGCAATGCACCGCAAGTCGTCAAAGTATTGGCCTTTGATTCGACGATGTTGCATGCAGCGGACATCGAGAAATCTCTGATGCAAGGGAAGTGGTCTCCCAAATGGGCTGAAGGCTCGAATTGCATCGCCTTAGGTCTCGGCGTGAGAAATATGCTGGGAATCGGATCGCTGAATGTGAACGACGAAAAGGCAAGCCTACTCTTCCGAGCTCCTATTCGTGGAAAAAAAATGACACGACACAAAGAAAACGCGTTTCAATCCGAACGTGCTTTTGCGTGCGATGTATTTTCTGTCAACGCCGAAATCGACCGCAAGTATGTGCTGGCACCGCTTGGCTTTGCCCGTTCGTTATTTCAACGGAACGAATCGGTCAATCGATTCGAAATTCGCGGGATCGAAGGATATGATGTCGATGAGATCGCGCGCATTGTTTCAGCTAAAATCAAGGACAATGCATTGCCTTGGCGCGTGCGCACTCGCGCTGAAAAAAACGCATTGATCACCCAAACGAACCGTGCAGAAAAATGGGCGACGTTTGTCATTCTGAGTTTCATTCTCATCGTTGCTGCTTTTAACGTCATGGCCTCATTGACGATGCTATTACTTGAAAAGCGCCAAGACATTGAAGTCCTTAATGCCATGGGGCTCACCGGTTGGCGATTGGAGCAGGTATTCGCATGGCAAGGAGTTTTGATCAATGCCATCGGAGGCTTGGTCGGCATGGGAATTGGTGTCGGACTCGTCTGGGGCCAACAAACGTTTGGCTGGGTCAAATTACAAGGCTCTGTGATCCCATTTTATCCGGTGGAATTGGCTTGGGGGGATGTGTTGGGCACCCTGGCCGTTGTTGTCTTCATCGGCGGCATCGGATCAGGTTGGATGGTTCGCAACCTGGTTCATCGCTTCATCCAGCGATAAACCCTTTCAGGCAAGCTCAAATGGCAGCGATTCCAGTTGGGTCAGCTTCTCCCGAATGGCTTCCACTTCATCCATTGTCACCAGTTCCAATCGGTGCTGCTTGAAATCCCGCAAACCTTTGAAGTAATTGGCGTAATGTCGTCTCATTTCTACCACTCCCAGTCGGTCTCCTTTCCATTCAATGCTTTTCTCGAAATGCTCGCGGGCCACAGCCACTCGTTCCATCATGCCCGGAGGCGGGAGGATTTCGCCTGTGGCCATGTAATGCTTCATCTCGCGAAAAACCCACGGAGTTCCGATGCTGGCTCGACCTATCATGATGCCATCAACTCCGTACCGTGAGCGATATTCCATCGCTTTTTGAGGGGAATCAATGTCTCCGTTACCAAAGACAGGTATGCGCATCCTCGGGTTGTTCTTGACTGCAGCGATCAACGACCAATCAGCTTGCCCTTTGTACATCTGAGCACGCGTTCTGCCGTGTATGCTAATGGCCTTTATGCCCACATCCTGCAAACGCTCGGCCACATCGACAATGTGTTTGGATTGGTCATCCCAGCCCAAGCGGGTCTTTACGGTCACCGGCAAGGTGCATGTGTCCACAATTTCCTTCGTCATGGACACCATCTTCGGGATATCCTGAAGAATCCCTGCACCCGCTCCACGGCATGCTACTTTTTTTACCGGACACCCGTAATTGATGTCGACAATGTCAGGTTGAGCTTCTTCTGTTATCGCCGCGGCTTGACGCATGGAACCAATCTCACTGCCAAAGATTTGAATTCCTATCGGTCGTTCATATTCAAAAATATCCAACTTGGCCCGGCTTTTTGCGGCGTCCCGGATAAGGCCCTCGGAGCTGATGAATTCTGTGTACATCAAATCAGCCCCATACTTTTTGCACAAGGCGCGAAAAGGCGGATCACTGACATCCTCCATGGGAGCCAGCAAAAAGGGGAATTCAGCAATTTCTATGTCTCCTATCCGTACCAAGGGCACTGCCGTGTTGAGTTTCATCCTTTTCCGCGAACTTGCGCTCTGGACACCGCAAAATTACACCATGATTCGAACCGCATTCCAATCCATGCACCCTTTCGGGCAATTAATCTTCTTCTTTTGCCTTGTATTGATGGGAATGGGCATGGCGTCAGGGTTGGGGATAACCGCTCTCGCGGGCGCCATGGGGCACTCGGTCGAAGAAGCTGTCGCTTTTGCTTCTGACGCGGGTTCTCAAGAAGGTCGGATCTACAACTTGATCATCAACGGATTCAATCAGCTATTTTCGTTTGGACTCATGGCGTGGATTGCCAGTCGGCTTTTCGCTGGGCGCACGTTTTTGGCCTTAGGAAAAATTTCAGGCGCTTGGATTTTAATCTCCGTAGCTCTTGCTTGGGCCGCACAGCCACTCATTGATTTGACATTTCGCCTGAACTCCGCAGCATTGGATTTCTTGCCCAATTCTTGGGTGGAAACAGCCGATCGATTTGAGGCCCTCGCCGCTGAGGTGACTGCTTCCATGCTCACGTTTGACGAGGCTTGGCAATTTCCCGCTACGTTGGTCATCGTTGCCTTGCTGCCGGCCGCCTGCGAAGAGCTCGCGTTTCGGGGAGTCATCCAGCCACTGGTGGCCAAATGGACCAATAACATCCACGCCGCCGTTTGGATGGCTGCCTTCTTATTCAGCGCCATTCACCTTCAATTTCATGGGTTTCTGCCGCGGATGATTCTAGGCGCTGGCCTGGGATATCTGGTCGTTTACAGTGGTAGCCTCTGGCCTGCCATCGCCGCCCATTTCTTCAACAATGCGGGAGCCATCATCATGGCCATGGTGTACGGACCAGAATGGGTCCAAACTGAAATCAACTCGACTTCGAGTTGGGAATGGAGTGACTATGGCTTAGCAGCCGTAGCACTCGGCATAGGCGTGTATGCGATTCGATGGGTGCGCAGCAATGGCCAGTGGTCAACTGTTCATCCCGTTCATTGACCTGATTGCTGGGCCTGCATAAAGGCCTGAGCGATGAACAAATCTTCCGGCGTTGTCACCTTGATGTTTTCTAAATCGCCCGGCACAATGTGAATGCTTCGACCTGCGAATTCAAAAACGCTCGCATCGTCGGTAAATTCTGAGCGGTACCCCGACGCGTAGGCTACTTTGATCGATTTTAAATCGAAACACTGCGGCGTTTGCACTGCCCTCAATCGATCCCGAACAAGGGCATGGGATGCTTCTCCATTCACCTCCCGTATGCTGTCCTTGACAGGCACCACCGGAACCGCCGAACCAAATTCAGCTGCCCCTTCAAAACACCGCCGAATGGTCCCGACTGTGGCAAAGGGCCGTACTGCATCGTGAATGCCAACGACGCCTTCATCCGGCAAATTTACCAGGCCATTGGCCACCGAATGCCAGCGTTCTTCCCCACCCGAAATGACGGTGTCTGCTCCCGCTGGCCCGAAGCGTTTTTCTAATTCGTCAAAGGTTTCCATCAAACTTTCATGCAGAACAAGAATCACGTGTAACCCTTCCAAAGCCTCGTGAAAACGCCGAAGGGTCCACCACATCAGTGGAAGACCCTCCAACATCAAAAATTGCTTAGCGACAGGCTGCGCCATGCGCGTACCTGTCCCTCCGGCAACGATGATTAAATACTGTTTCACGCCTGCGCGGCTGCGTATCGTGCGGCTACCGCATCCCAATCGATCACATTGAAAAACGCTGCAATGTAATCAGGACGTCGATTTTGATAATTGAGGTAATAAGCGTGTTCCCAGACATCCAACCCCATGATGGGCGTTCCTCCGCATCCAACACCCGGCATCAGCGGGTTATCTTGGTTCGCAGAAGAACAAACCTCAAGCTTTCCATCTTTCACGCACAACCAAGCCCAACCCGAGCCAAATCGGGTAGCCGCTGCCTTGGCAAAAGCCTGTTGGAAAGCCTCCCATCCGCCCAAATCCGCGTTGACCGCATCCGCTAATGCTCCACTTGGCTGACCGCCGCCATTGGGCGACATCGTGCTCCAGAACAAGCTGTGGTTGTAGTATCCTCCACCGTTATTCCGGATAGCCCCGTTGTCCGTGTGATTCGCCAACAAGGCCTCGATGGATTTGCCTTCCATCTCCGTTCCTTCTATGGCAGCATTTAAATTCTTGGTGTATCCTGCATGGTGTTTTCCGTGGTGGATTTCCATGGTCCGTGCGTCGATGTGAGGGGCCAAGGCATCGTATGCATAAGGCAACGTAGGGAGTTCAAAAGCCATGAGTTGTTGTTTTGTGTAGTTAAAATTCGAGTTCGTCCTGTGAGCGCAAAGTTAATCGTCCTTCAATGACGGCTGCATCGGTTTTATTTCGAAGCCAATGCAATGCCTGCAACACTGCTTTATCCTTGGTGGACAAGTACTCGTAGTAGGCGGATTCGCCTTTTAAATTTCGAATTACTTGTGCATTCATCCTGTTCATAAGCTCCCTTGTTTCAGAAAAGGTCAATTCCTCCTCTGGTTCAATTCCTTGCGCCTCGGCGTACTTCATCAAGTGCGCAAATGCTGTATTCTCCCATTCAATCGCCTCAGAATCTATGACATGTTGCTCCGACTCTTCCGCACGGCATTGATCCACGTATGAAAACGCGGCATCTCGGAGCACCCCATTCCAGCTTAGTTCGGACAAAAAACTCGACCACCTCATCGTATCCAGTGGTACAAAAACATCCGGCGTGATCCCGCCCGAACCTTTGACGATTTTGCCCGAGGGAGTCGTGTACACCAATGAATCACCCAACGCAATACTGTCCCGGTGAAAGAGTTCGCCGCTTTCGTACCGATCTAAATAATCCTCCCCGTACGCAATGTCTTCCCCATAAGGACGCTGGATAGCCCGGCCCGTAGGCGTATAGAAACGGGCAACCGTGAGCCGCAAGGCACCCAAGGATGCAATTGAAAATTCTTCCTGAACGAGTCCTTTTCCAAACGATCGGCGGCCGATGATCGGGCCGCGATCTTGATCCTGAATCGCCCCAGCAAATATCTCAGAAGCGGAGGCGGAAGACTCGTCAACCAATACCGCCAAGTCCCAATCTTTCCATTGACCGTCTCTGCGAGCGGTGTAGGTTCGGCGGGATGCATGCTCTCCTTCGGTGTAGACGACCAATTGGTCTTCTTTCAGAAAGGACTCTACCATCGGAACCACAGCATTCAAGTAGCCACCTCCATTTCCTCGCAGGTCCACGATAACTTCCCGAACCCCTTGGTCTTCCAATATTTGCATGGCCTCCTCAAACTCGATTGCGGTGTTTTGGGCGAAGCGGATGACTTTGATGTAGCCGCGATCACCATCGAGATTGGCCGTCGACACGACGCTGTGAATCGGGATGCGGTCTCTGCGAAGCAGCACATGATCGACCTCACTCCCGCCTCGATCTAACCCCACGACTACGGTCGTATTTCGCGGCCCTTTCAATAAATCCATGACCTTTCGGTTGGTCAATTCTGGACCCGAAATCGGTACCGTATCCACCATCAAAATTCGATCACCTGCACGGACTCCTGCTTGCTCAGCTGGCCCCCCAGGAATGGCAGCAACCACCATCAACGTGTCGCGTTGAATGATAAACTCCACGCCAATTCCTTCAAAGTTGCCTTCCATCGGTTCAGCCATTGCGGCAAGCTCCTCAGCAGAAATGAAGAGGCTATGTGGATCCAATTCCTCCAAAACAGCCTCCAATGCAACTTGCTCAAGCTCTTCGCGGACCACCGGGTCAACGTACATCTGCTCCACCCGATCCAACACACCATCCAACGCATTTCGAGGACTCAAACGTTCAAACCCTGAACCGTCTGAACCCCCCGTATTGATGCCGATGTAAACGCCCAAAATGAGAATCAGGGCATAGGCCAGCGGTTGCCAGGAAGGCGCCAAAGATTTGTGGGGAGGTTGCTCCATGGTCTATTCTAACTCCTCAACTTCTGCTGATGTTCTAGCTGGATACAATCCACTCCGGCTTGGCTTAAAAAATCCAACCCTTCGGCGTCCTTGTACCTGTTTTTATAGACAACGCGGCTAATTCCCGCCTGAAGAATCAACTTTGAACATTCTCGGCAGGGAGACATCGTTATGTACAGGGTGGATCCAACTGCGCTGTTGTTGGATCGCGCCAGTTTGGTGATGGCATTGGCCTCGGCATGCAGGACATACCACTCGGTTTCACCCGCGTCGTTTTCGCACACATTGGGGAAGCCCGTCGGTGTCCCATTGAATCCATCTGCAATGATCATTCGATCTTTAACAATCAACGCACCCACCTGCTTTCTGGAGCAATGCGAAAGTTTCGCCCACTCAACGGCCATGCGCATGTACGCTTCATCGTAGCGCATTTGCTTCAAAATGTCAGAGTTGTGGGGCAAATCAAGTTCCAATGGAGAAGACAATTTGAGACCGCAAAGGTACGGGTCTATGCGTTGCTTCGTAGTTTGGTCCTTCAGAAAGAATGACAAATGCGCATTTACACGCGAACAGGTGACGACGGAACCACTTCCCTCTTTGGAGGCCAGCGACTCAGCAAGGACGATTTGCGCATCGAGGCGTACGGCACACTCGATGAATTGAATGTCTGCATCGGTGCATTGGGAGCACATGCAGCAGTGACTGATTCCCCCGATCTTCCTTTCCTCCGATCGGTCCAATCCGATGTGTTCTCATGGGGAAGCCATCTTGCTACCACCGACCCCAAAATGGCTCAGCACCTTCCCGTGGTTCCAAGCGAGCGAATTGCTGAAATGGAAGCTTGGATGGATGAGAAAAATGAAGCCTTGGATGCGCTGACTCAATTTCTGCTCCCTGGAGGCCATGCTGCAATAGCTGACGCACACGCTTGCCGGGTCGTATGTCGAAGAGCTGAGCGTCGCGTAATTTCTCTTTCGAGCAATGCTGATATTCCAGAAGGTCTTCTCGCCTACCTCAATCGCTTGAGCGATGTGTTTTTTGTGTGGAGTCGGGTCCTTCACCAAGCACTGAATGTGACAGAAATTCCCTGGAAATCGGCTCCCTGAGCCCCCAAAACGTGCAAAAAGGAGGTGTTTAGGCTTGGTTTACAAGGTTTTTCTTGGAAGTGAAAGCGATTCTTCTATTTTTGCGCGCTGAAGACACCACCCATGTATTGGACACTTGAATTGGCTTCGTATCTCGAAGATGCCCCATGGCCCGCTAGCAAAGACGAGCTGATTGACTTCGCCATGCGCGCAGGCGCGCCCCTCGAAGTCGTCGAAAACTTGCAGCAACTCGAAGACGAGGGCGATGCGTTTGAAACCATCGAGGACATTTGGCCTGATTACCCGAGCAAGGAGGACTTCTTTTTCAACGAAGACGAATACTAGCGTTGCCCTTCACGCGAGATGGCCTTTAATCCGGCACTCGTCAATTTTCCATTCAACCATTCAGGGTCAAGTTCTGCGCCAAGGGAACGATAAAATCCGATAGCCGGCGCATTCCATTCGAGTACCTGCCACTCCATACGGCCGAAATCTCGATCAGCGCATGCCTTCGCAATCGTCAAAAAAAGCGCTTTGCCCACACCCAATCCCCGGTAGTCTTCTTGGACGACCAAATCTTCTAAGTACCCACATTTGCCTTTCCAAGTGCTGTACTTGGTGTACCACAAGGCCATGCCGACGACCTTTCCTTCGATCTCTGCAACAATCAATTCATAGATGGGATTCGCACCAAAGCCGTCTTCAAGTAAACATTCAGCTGTATTGGTCACCTCATCTTCCGCTCGCTCATAAATCGCCAACTCAACAATGAGCGCGTGAACAGCTTGAACATCATCCTTGGTGCCCTTGCGGACAGTGAATGCTTCTGCATGTTTTGCCATTCCCCAAAGCTACCTGTTCATCCCATTCTGTCAAACTGATTTTTTGTTCTAATTTGCATCATGAATATTGAAAATTTGGTCGCTCTGGACGTCGTCTTAGCAGTGGTCCTTGCATGGTCCATGTTCAACGGCTTTCGGAAAGGCCTCATCATTAAAGTCGCATCCATTGTCGCTCTGTTTTTGGGAGTTTATGCGGGGTTCCACTTTTCATCCGCTGCAGCGAATTGGTTGAATGGACAATTTGATTGGACCGGAAGAACGGTGGAAATTGGTGCGTTCGTATTGACGTTTCTGGCCGTAGTTGTTGGGGTGCATTTGTTAGCTCGGCTATTAGAAAAAATGGTCGATTTAACGGCGCTCAGCGTGATTAACAAGCTCGGCGGAATGCTGATGGGATTGGTACAAGTCATCCTTCTTCTCAGCGTTTTAACCTACGCGCTTGACAGCGTATTTGGACCGAGAAAATGGTTGCCTGAAGAACAAGTAGAAGCTTCAGTGCTCTATCCCGAAATTGAAAAAGCCATCGAATACCTCATTCCCGAAATGAACCACAACAGTCCTTGGGATCAATTCCGAGATCGGCTAGAAGATGGTGTAGAAGGTTTAGAAGAGGCCGTTGAATCGAGTGGATTGACCCGCGATTAAACCACGCCCATTTGTGTCTTAAGCTGGGCGATTTTTTGGTCAAGTGCGTGCATCACAGCATCGTATGACCCCACTGCTTTCCACATTTCTGGCATCATCCTGACGGAAAAATAAAACTTAATCTTGGGTTCCGTTCCACTGGGACGTGCGGTGACGATTGATTGGCCATCCGTTACCAATTGAACCACATTGGACGCCGGGAAATCCATCGGTCGAGTCGTGCCCTCGGACAAATTGTGCACGCGTTGTGAAGCATAATCACGCACCTCGACCACGCGTTCACCAGCCAAAACTGCCGGTGGATCTTCCCTAAATCCCTCCATTTGCTTTGCGATTTCCGCCTTGCCCGCCCGACCTTGTTTGGTTTGGGAGACCAGGGCTTCCTTGAACGCACCGTGCTTGGCATGAATTTGTGCCAAACGCCCCAACAAATCTGTTCCTTCGTTCGCCGCAACATCGGCTAACTCGCAAAGCAAACAGGCCGCGGCCACTGCATCCTTATCTCTGACAGAATCGCCAATCATGTATCCATAGCTTTCTTCTCCTCCTACAATGAACCGACCCGTTCCCTCCGCTTCGCGGATGGCCGCGGCGATCCATTTGAATCCCGTAAGTGTCTCTTTCACTCGCAACCCCGCATCCAAGCCTATGGAGCCCATCAGATCCGATGTGACAATGGTATTCGCGACGAAATCACCTTCTTTCAAGGAACCGTTTCGCTGACGCTCGGAAACTACGTAATCCACAAGCAGCGCACCTGTCTCGTTTCCATTCAACAGCCGCCATCCTCCCGGGGAAGCTGCATCCGGAACGGCAATGCCCACCCGATCAGCATCGGGGTCGGTTCCCAACACCAATTGAGCGTCAACCGTCTTTGCCAGTTCAATCGCCGCAGACAGGGCTGCTCCTTCCTCGGGATTGGGACTGTGAACCGTGGGAAAATCCCCATCGGGCTGGCGTTGATTTTCAACGATGTGGACGTTACGAAAACCCGCGGCAGCGAGTGCTGGAATCACCGAGACCGAACCTGTGCCATGAAGTGGGGTGTAAACAATACTTAAATCCGATCCACCTGATCGAAGAGCGTCACTCAATCGCAGATCCAATACCGTTTGTAAATAGGCGTTATCCGCCTCTTTTCCCAACCAATGAATGCGTTCTTGTGCAACTGAATCACTGCCCCATTTTACCTGGTCCGGCCCAGCAACTGCGCGCACCTCAGCAATGATTCCCGCGTCGTGAGGAGGTACGATTTGTCCTCCGTCGCTCCAATACACTTTGTAACCATTGTATTCCTTGGGATTGTGGCTCGCCGTGACAACAATGCCCGCCGTGCAATTCAAGTGCCGCACGCTGAAAGAAAGTTGAGGAGTGGGCCGCAAAGCAGAAAACAAATGAACCTCAATGCCATTGCCTGCCATGACATCAGCGGCGACCTTGGCGAAAAAATCACTTTGGTTACGTGAATCGTGCGCTATGGCAATCGATGCTCCTTCTGGAACTGAGCGGAGGATATAATTTGCCAATCCCTGCGTAGCCTGAGCCACGGTGTATTTATTCATGCGGTTGGTCCCTGGCCCCATCAGTCCGCGCAATCCGCCTGTACCAAATTCTAAGTCCGTGTAAAAAGCCTCGACCAATGGTTCACCTCCCGCTCTCACCATCAACTGAACCTCATCCTGGGTTGCTTGATCAAACGGTGGATTCATCCATGCATTGGCCCTTTCCAAGGCTACTTCATTCAAGTTCTCACTTTTCATCTTTTTTCGCGTTTTCATTCGCTTTAACCTCATTCTTTAATTCCATCTCCCATGGCACAATAGGCAACTTCAATGCCTTTGCAAATGGCGTCCCATCCAAGTAGGAGTAACTCGGACGCTTAGCCGGGGTCGGGTATTCTGCCGTTGTGCATGGTGAAGTATCAACCTCCAATCCGTATTCCAAAAAAATCGCCCGAGCAAATTCAAACCACGTCGTGGGCCCTTCCGTGCTGTAATGCCACATTCCCGATGGAACCCGGTCGGGGTGCGTTGCCAATGCCATGAGGGCTTCAGCAAATGGCCTTGCGGCAGTTGGAGCGCCTTGCTGGTCATGCACAATCCGTAAGCTTTTGCCCTCTCTCCCTAACCGAAGCATCGTTTGCATGAAGTTTGATCCTCGGACGTCGTACAACCAGGCCACGCGCACAATCCACCAATCGGAAGAATTCACTGATTCAAAGGCATTCCGGACACGCTGTTCACCCTCGTGCTTTGTGCGGGCATATACGCCCTGCGGATTCGGCTCATCCTCCGGTCGATAAGGCTGACAGGCTTCTCCATCAAAGACATAATCCGTGCTAATATGGATCAAATCGATGCCGTTCTCAGCACATGCTTGTGCCAACAGTCCGGGTGCCACGGCATTGATTTGATGGGCCAATTCCGGTTCCGACTCTGCCAAATCCACTGCAGTATAAGCCGCAGCATTGATGATAACGTCCGGACGATGAACTTCGATGGCCCGTTGGATGGACTGCGTGTCAGCGATATCCAATTCCGTGCGGCTCAAAGAAACAAGGTGAATTTGTGCATCGTTCGACCGTTCCGATAACCTTGATCCCAATTGGCCATTGGCCCCTGTCACCATCACTTTGCGCATACTCGAAGGTAGAGATTTCTGTCTAGCCATTTGCTCGCATCGCCTCCACGGGTTCCATTTCTGCAGCTCGCTTTGCTGGGGCCAAACCGGCTAATAAACCTGAGGCCACTGCAACGCTCAGGGCAATGACTACCCGAGATGGGTGAACATTCAATGCAAATCCAATGTCCACAGCATTCACCATGAGCACGATGGATTGAATGGCGAGAAGTGCAAACAGCGCACCTATGACGCACAACGCGACGGCTTCAAACAGGAATTGCAGCAGAATAAAATTAGATTTTGCACCGATGGCCTTTTGGACTCCAATGATGCGGGTGCGTTCACGAACGCTCACGAACATGATGTTCGCAATGCTAAAACACCCCACCAAGATGGCAAAGATGCCAATGAACCAACCCCCGTATTCCACTTGCTGAAAAATCGAGTCCAACACGGAGGTCAGCATGTCAATTTGATTGATCGAGAAATCTTCTTCCTCCCGAGGTCGCAAGCGACGAACTGACCGAAACTGTTGGACAATTTCATCCGACAATTCAGCCGTTGTCACTCCATTTTTCGGCTTCACCATAATGCTAGTGCCCATCCCATAATCCATGATGCGGTGTCCGAATTTTGCAGGAACAAGCGCCGCACGGTCGAATCCATCGTTGATCACAGATGCACCCTGCTGGGCGAACACCCCTACAATTTGAAGGCGCTGCCCCTTTGCCTCAATGGTTTGACCTATGGCGTTCTCACTGCCTGTCAACTCTACTGCGACATCGTGGCCGACAACAGTTACGGCTCGACCAGCAGCGACTTCCATGGGTGAAAAGTATCGACCATGAGCAATATCCAGGGCAATCACATCCTCGTACCCTTCCGAAACGGCAACAATGCCTGTGCCCTCAATCCGGCTATTCTGGGATTCAAGGGCAAGCATCGTCTTCGCTTGGAAAACCACTTTTTTTGCTGAATTCAAGCGCTCTTCGAGCAACTCCGCATCGCCCAAACTGACCTCTCGACGTTGAACGTATTTCCACCACGGGTACTCCTCATCGAATGCCCAGGGCCACTTCTGAATGAAAAGCACCTCGTCATCGAGCATATTGAATGTGCTTTTCAGTCCATCTTCGAGCGAGTCAACGACCGCAAAAACCGCCGTAATCATAAAGATACCTACCATCACACCGAGCAAAGAAAGTAGCGTGCGCAAACGGTTGGTGACAATTGCTGACCAAGCAAAGGCAAAACTCTCATACAACAATCGAAGCCACAGCATGATACAAAGCTAATTCCAAGCACCGTTCGCCCCTCATATGTTGATGTTTAATTGTAATTTCGTCGCTTACTAGTCGTTCTCATAACCAACTTCATCATGACCGCTCCCCGCCGCATTCAATCCGCGCTTATTTCCGTTTTCCATAAAGAAGGTCTTGAGCCGATTGTTGAACAACTTCAGCGACTGGGCATCACGATGTATTCGACAGGAGGAACCCAAAAAGCTTTGGAGGCCATGGGCGCTGAAGTCGTTCCAGTTGAAGAGGTCACCAACTACCCCTCCATTCTTGGAGGACGTGTCAAAACACTCCACCCAAAGGTCTTTGGCGGCATCTTAAATCGCAGAGAAGAGGCGAATGACATTGCCCAAATGGAAGAGTACGCCCTTCCCCAGATTGACTTGGTCATTGTTGACTTGTATCCTTTTGAGGCGACGGTTGCCCAAGGTGGAAGCCATAGCGAGATCATCGAAAAAATTGACATCGGAGGCATTTCGTTGATTCGAGCGGCCGCCAAGAACTTCCAAGATGTAGCCATTGTTTCGAGCCAAGACGACTATGGCACCCTGCTGGATTTATTGTCGAATGGTGAAGGGGTCACTACCCTCGAAGAACGGCAAGCACTGGCAACTCGGGCGTTTAGGATCAGTTCACATTACGATACGCGGATTCATGCTTGGATGCAAGGAGGTGCCAAGATTGATACCCTCAATTTGTCAGAAATGGAGGGTCGTGCATTGCGTTATGGTGAAAACCCCCACCAAGCAGGGCGATTTTTCGGAGATTTGGATGGGTTGTTCGATCAATTGAACGGCAAAGCGCTTTCATACAACAACCTTTTGGATGTTGATGCCGCTGTTCAATTGATGGGGGAGTTCACCTTGGACGACCCCACTTTTGCGGTGATGAAGCACAACAACGCCTGCGGTGTTGCCACCCGTGCCACTGTGCTGGAAGCATGGAATGATGCGCTGGCGGGAGATCCTGTATCGGCCTTTGGAGGCGTTTTGATTTGCAACCGACCCATCGATGCCGCTACGGCAACTGCGATGCATGAATTATTCTTTGAAGTGGCCATTGCACCTGGATTTGATGCCGATGCATTGGACATTTTGAGCCAAAAGAAGAACCGAATTTTACTTGTCCAAAAGCCCTGTGAAATGCCACAAGTTGGTGTACGGTCGGCATTGAATGGGTTTTTAGTCCAAGCGTGCGATGCCAAAACGGAAACAAAAGAGGACTTGACTTTGGCTACTGCCTCTGCGGCGACCGAGGCGGAATTGAGCGACCTTTTGTTTGCCATGAAATTGGCAAAACATACCCGTTCCAATACCATTGTATTTGCCAAGAATCAACAACTCTGTGGAAGCGGAACCGGACAAACGAGTCGAGTGGACGCTCTCAAGCAAGCCGTGGTGAAGGCGCGAAGTTTCGGATTTGAGTTGGATGGTGCCGTGATGGCTTCCGATGCTTTCTTCCCATTTCCCGATTGTGTGGAGCTTGCTGATGATGCTGGAATTACCGCGGTTATCCAGCCTGGGGGTTCGGTCAAAGATCAATTGAGCATCGATTACTGCGATGCGCATGGCCTCGCAATGTACATGACTGGAACTCGCCACTTTCGGCACTGATTTGCTGCCGATTACCCGCTTTAAAAGAGCTCCAGATTTGTGAAAAATTTGATGGGAATTCCTTCTTCGCGGTGCGTATATTTGAGTGTTCACTTCGTCTTCCTTAATACGCCTGTTTTCCATGGGATTGTTCAATTTTTTCATGCAGGAGATCGCCATCGATCTCGGGACTGCCAACACCATCATCTATTTTGAAGACAAAGTTGTCGTGGATGAGCCGAGCATAGTCGCTAAAGACCGGTTGACCAATCGCGTCGTGGCCATTGGGCGCCTCGCTCAGCAGATGCATGGAAAGACCCATAAAAACATCGAGACGATTCGGCCCTTGAAGGATGGCGTGATCGCGGATTTCCAAGCCGCAGAAGAGATGATCAAAGGCATGATCAAAATGATGAACAAACGCAAATCGTGGTTCACGCCCTCCCTGCGCATGGTCATTTGCATTCCTTCCGGAATCACCGAAGTTGAAAAACGCGCCGTGGGTGACAGTGCGGAACATGCCGGAGGAAAAGACGTATACCTCATCCACGAACCGATGGCAGCGGCGATCGGCATTGGCATAGACGTTGAAGAGCCCATGGGCAATATGATCATTGACATCGGAGGAGGCACGTCTGAAATCGCGGTCATCGCGCTGGGAGGAATCGTTACCGACAAAAACATCCGGGTAGCAGGGGACGAATTCACATCAGACATCGAAGAATACATGCGCCGTCAGCACAACATCCTGATTGGTGAACGTACGGCCGAACAAATCAAGATTGAGGTCGGCGCTGCAACTGCTGAATTGGATAATCCCCCCGATGATTATCCTGTGCGAGGCCGAGACTTGATGACCGGTATTCCAAAAGAGATCCTTGTTTCTCACATAGAGATTGCTCAAGCTTTGGACAAAAGCATTTCAAAAATTGAAGAAGCAATCCACAGCGCTCTTGAACAGACTCCCCCTGAACTCTCCGCAGACATTTACAAGACTGGCATCTATTTGGCCGGAGGAGGAGCCTTACTCAGAGGGTTGGACAAACGCATATCGGCGCGCACGAAACTTCCGGTTCATGTGGCTGAAGATCCCCTGCATGCGGTAGCAAAAGGAACCTCCATTGCGCTGAAAAACATCGATCGTTTCACTTTCTTGATGCGCAACTAAGTCGGCAACGTTCAGACATGCGCAACCTCTGGAATCTCATCACTCAATACCATATCGCGCTGGTTTTTTTCGCGCTGCAAGCCCTGGCGCTTGGTTGGTTCGTTTCGAGTCATGGGTACCCGCGCGGGAAATGGGTGCAGCGGTCCTTGGCTTGGCAAGGTGCATGGAACCAACAAATGGGTCAGTGGAGTCGATTGGTTGAACTCGATGCGCTCAACCGGGAATTGCTTGCCGAAAACGCCAAACTTCGATCGTCCATGTACCGAACGGAGAATACGGGACGCGAGATTTCCATACACTCAGCACAAGTCGTCCGATTCACATGGACATCTTCTGCAAATCATTTCATTTTAAATCAGGGATCGAAAAATGGCCTCAAACCCGGGATGGGTGTCAGTCAAAATGGAATTGCATTGGGGCGCATTATAGAGGCATCAGATCATTTTTCCTTGGCGCTCCCCATCATCAACCAAGAGGTAGAATGGAGCGCACGGATTGGCTCCGCCGGACCAGTTGCACGGTTGCTATGGGATGCGCATGACATTGGGCGTGCGCAACTCCAAGACCTTCCCCGAAGCGCAACATTTTCACCAGGAGACTCCGTTTTAACCTCTGGGTTTCAGGGGTACTTTCCTGCAGGAATGCTCATCGGTTGGATTGCTGATGAGACGCCTGAATTTGACGGACAATTTTTGACCATCGGCATCGAACTTGCCGCCGATTTTCGATCCCTGAATTATGTTGAGGCCATGTCCATTATGGACTGGGAGTCCATCGAGGCGCTCTCCCAATCAACGCCCAATTCTGGATCATGAATGCCCGCTTTGCGCCTTACCTCCGCGTGCTTCTACCGCTCATTTTGCAGGTGGTTTTTTTCCAGTATGTCACCTTGGTAGAAGGGTGGTGGTATTTAGGGTTCCACCTGCTCGGAATCCTACTCCTTCCGCTTCAACGGTCGGGCCTTTTCGTTTTGTTGTTTTCGGCGGGAATGGGCGCCACGCTAGATTTCACTTGCCACGGAGGTGGGCTATTCATGTCTTCTGCGGTGTTTATGGGATTGTTCATTCCCATTGTCAACCGGCTACTTGCACCCCGAGAAGGCTATGAAATAACAGACCAACCCACTATTTCATATATGGGGAGTCGCTGGTTCATCGCACGAGCCCTTCTTTTGTTGTTCATTCATAACGTTTGGATGTTCTCCATTGAAGCTGGCCGTTGGGACTTATTGCTCCTCGCGTGGGGCAAAGCAACAACCTCCGCCGTCTTCACTGCTGCAGTCTTTGCATTGACTCTGCTGCTCACACAGCGCAAAGTACGTTCGCGATGAAACTCAGGGAACGGCAGTTGGTGATTGGCGGCATTTTTGTCCTCATTACATTCATTTTTATCGGACGGCTCATTCAGATGCAACTCTTTTCCAGCGAATGGAAAGAATATGCTGCCCGGCTCACGGAAGAAACAGAACGGTTAGAGCCGGCCCGTGGTTTGATGCTTGATCGAAATGGCCAGATCCTGCTCAACAACATGGCGGGTTACGACATCTGGTTTACGCCGCGTAAATGCCGCACAGCAGGTGGTCTCGATACGCTCGCCTTCGCGCAAATACTCGGCATCACCCGACCTGAATTGGAGCGTGAATTCAGACGAGCCGAAGCTTACGCCTCGTATAGACCATCCATCATTTACAAACAGCTCCCCGCTGAGCATTTTGCCCGAATCGCAGGAGAGCTCTATCGGTTTCCTGGCGCTGAAGTGAGAAGAAGGACCATCCGCACCAATCCAACCGGACTGGCCAGTCACCTTGTCGGAGAATACCGCGAGGTCGATCAAAACGATATGGCTACGAATCCAAACTATCGGCTGGGAGATTACAAAGGCAAGTCAGGTCTCGAACTACAATGGGACCAAGCCCTGCAAGGCAAACGCGGCATTCGCCACCACATCGTTGACATTCGCAACGATTACCGAGCTCCTGCACAAGAGGGATTATTGGACACCCTCCCGACCCCTGGACTGGACATCCAATTGACGTTGGATTTGGATTTACAAGCTTATAGTGAGAACATCATGGCCAACAAACGAGGGGCCATTGTGGCCATCGAACCCTCCACGGGGGAAGTCCTTGCCATGGTCAGTGCCCCGAGCTATGCCACCGATTTACTTACAGGACGGGAACGCGGTTCGAATTACGACAGCCTGCTCAACCACCCACGCAAGCCGCTTTTCAACCGAACCCTTCGAGCGACTTATCGTCCGGGCAGTATTTTTAAAATGATCCAGGGTCTGATCGCTTTGGAGAAAGGCGTCATTCGGCCCTCCAGCCGAATAACCTGCGACCGAAACATCATTGGATGCCATGGCAGCCACACCCTGGATAATTTAGAAGAGGCCATTGCGCATTCATGCAATCCTTATTTTCATGAGGTCATGAAGCGGATGATCCAAGACGGATCATCCGGGAGCGTCTTCAGTGACGCCCACAAAAACCTGGGAGCGTGGTCGGAGTCCATTCGAGCCTTTGGGTTGGGGACAAACCTCGGTGGACATTTTACTGCACTGCGCTCAGGGACCGTGCCTGACACAACTGATTATGATCGGATGTATGGTCGCAAACGATGGGCCTATTCAACCATCTATTCGATTTCAATTGGAGAAGGGGAATTACTCACCACACCCATTCACATGGCCAACTTGGCCGCTGTTCTGGCCAATAGAGGACATTACATCTCGCCGCACGTCATTCAGAGCGTGGGAGGTCAAGGTAAACCAGCGGAAATGGAACAACGATTCGACACCCAGATTGATCCGATTCACTTCGAAACGGTCATTGGTGCTATGGCGAAGGTGGTCACGTCGGATGATGGAACCGGTCGACGAGCCCAAGTGCCGGGCTTTGAGGTCTGCGGCAAAACGGGTACGGTTCAAAATTCAACTGGCAACCATTCTGTATTCATCGCCTTTGCGCCAAAGGACAACCCCCAAATCGCCTTGAGCGTTTACGTCGAAAATGCCGGAGCTGGAGGAGATTGGGCAGCGCCGATTGCGAGTTTAATCATCGAACGGTACCTCAGCGGCGTCGTCGAACAACACGAAAAAGAAGCACGGATTCTGCAGGCAACCTATCCATTTCCGGAATCACCCTTATGAGACGCACGGTTCCCATCATTCAACGCATCGATTGGCTTACCGTAGCCATGGTGATCATCCTCATGGCCTTGGGACTATTCAACGTCGCCAGCGCCACTGCCGGAGCAGACTCAGTGGATTGGTTCGATTGGGGAAGCAAACAAGGAAAGCAATTTATGTGGGTGGCTTTGGCAATTCTGTTGGGAGCGCTCGTTCTGATCATTGAGGGAGAATTCTTCATTCGAACAGCCGCTATCTATTACGTACTCAACCTCATTCTTTTGGTTGCCGTGTTAGCTGTTGGACGAACAATTGGCGGAGCAAAATCATGGTTCAATTTTGGCAGCATCGGCATACAGCCCTCAGAATTTGCCAAAACAGGGACCGCACTGATGTTGGCCTGGCTTTTAAGCCGAAGCAATGAGCGGATGAGCAATCGAAATAACTTGATCAAAGCGATTCTGATTGTGGCCATTCCCGCTGGTTTAATTCTTCTGCAACCCGATGCGGGAACGGTACTGGTATTTGGTGGAATGATCCTGGTCTTTTACCGTGAGGGATTATCGGGTAACGTCCTCATTGCCGTATTCTGCGCTTTGCTGATCACCGTTGCCACAATTTTGACCGGTGCGAGCAGTTTTACCTATCCCTTTATTGGCACCTCATCCGCTGTTGGCATTCTCTGGGTTATCCTCGCAATCCTCGGGACCTTTATCTGGGCGATGACTCCGCAATGGGTTCTTCCGCGAAAACGAAAACGAGTGAGGCGTAGCGTGATTTTCTCATTCATTGCCGGCCTTGCCATGAGTGCTGCATTGCATACTGGTTTGGAGGAAGTCCTCAAACCTCACCAGAAGGATCGCATTCACGTACTCTTTGGCATAGATGTCGGAAATCCTGATGCAGATTACAACATTCGGCATGCCCGGGCGGCAATCAGTTCCGGAGCTTGGACCGGAAAAGGGTACTTGCAAGGACCCATGACCGCGTATGGCTTCGTTCCAGAGCAAGAAACGGACTTCATTTTCTGCACAATCGGAGAAGAATGGGGCTTCATCGGTACGGTTTTCACGCTGCTGCTTTTCACCTGTTTACTGCTCCGAATCCTCCATTTAGCAGAGCGACAACGGAGTGACTTTACACGCATCTTTGCTTATGCTGCTGCGAGCGTTCTCTTCATGCATTATTTGATCAACATTGGCATGGTCCTCGGATTAGCCCCTGTCATTGGAATTCCTTTGCCCTTTATTAGTGCAGGGGGATCGTCCATGCTGGGTTTCACCTTGCTCATTTTTATTCTGTTACGGCTTGACGCCGAGAGGTTCACTGTTCTTCGTTAATCTATATTATAGTTTATTTCATCGACTAAAATATTGATTTTATTTTTTTTATAGAGGTCGTTTCACTATATTTGTATGTGCTTTGTTTAGAATAGAAATAACCCCATTGCTGCCCGTTCAATCGGAAGCAATGAGGTTTTTTTATTCCCTAATTCAAAGCGAGCAAAACAATCAAACCGGAGACCCCGTGCCATTTGGCATGGGGTTTTTGCTGACTTAAAGCCCCAACAATACCTCTTCGGGACTCTTGCCCGTGAAGAGCAATCGTTCAGGTTGCTCGATCATTTCTTTGATCGCATACAGGAAGCTCACACTTTCCTTGCCGTCAATGATGCGGTGATCGTAGCTCAATGCCACATACATGACAGGGCGAATTTCAACCTGACCATTGATCGCCACGGGACGCTCTACGATGTTATGCATTCCGAGAATGGCACTCTGGGGAGGATTAATGATTGGCGTTGACAACATGGATCCGAAAACCCCACCATTGGTAATTGTAAACGTACCTCCAGTCATTTCATCGATGCCCAACTCTCCGTCTCGCGCCCGAATCGCCAATCGTTTTATTTCTGCTTCAATCTGAGCGAGGCTCAAGGTTTCGGCATTGCGAACTACAGGAACCATGAGTCCTTTGGGAGAACTCACGGCAATGCCTATGTCAGCATACTCAGGCAGGATGACCTCCTTACCATCAATCATTCCATTCACAGCTGGAAATTGAGAAATCGCATGGGTTACCGCTTTCGTGAAAAAACTCATGAACCCGAGCCCTACGCCGTGCTCTTCCCGAAATGCCTCCTTGTATTTTTTGCGTAAATCCATGACCGGCTTCATGTCAACCTCATTGAAGGTGGTTAGCATGGCCGTCTCATTTTTTACCCCAACCAATCGTTCTGCTACCTTGCGACGAAGCATGGACATTTTCTCGCGTCGCACATCCCGAGAACCGCCCCAACCTTGAGCAGAGGCGCCTTCAAAACCGCTCGCTAGCGCGTTCAACACATCCTGCTTTAGGATTCGGCCATCCCTGCCGGTTCCTTTTACTTGGCCCTGTTTCAGACCGGCATCCGCCATCAGCTTTTTGGCAGCAGGAGACGGGTGGTCCGAGGCATGATGCACCGCGGTATTCGCGGGAGTTGGTGCCGGTTGTGCCGCCTTGGGGGCTGCTGCAGGGGCTGCTGCAGGAACCGCTACCGGAACTGCCGCAGGTGCTTCAACATTTTTCGGGGGTTTCGCAGAGGTATCGATCAAGCAGCATACGGCTCCGACTTCTACCGTGTCACCTTCTTCCGCTTTAAGCGTGATGACACCTGCAGCTTCTGCGGGCAATTCCAACGTCGCTTTATCGGAATCTACTTCCGCGATGGCCTGGTCTTTTTGGACGTAGTCACCGTCCGCGACCAACCAAGCTGCTATTTCAACTTCACTGATGGACTCCCCGGGACTGGGGACTTTCATTTCGAGCTGGGACATCTTTAAAGCTATTTAGAAAAATGCGATTCTGTACAAATAACGAACGAAGCGGCAAACGAATAAAGCAATCAATGGGATTTCTTCACCAACACCGTGTTCACTCAGTGAGCATAGGAAAAAACCTCGTCGATGATCGCCGTTTGACGTTGAGCGTGCAATTCTGAACTTCCAGAGGCCGGGCTTGCACTGATGCTTCGGCAAATGACGCTCAAAGGAACTTGGGTGAAATGTTGCAACATGAAGGACCATGCGCCCATATTTTGTGGCTCTTCTTGAACCCAGATAAAATTCGCTTCGGCTCCATAGCGCTTCACAATTCCATCCAGTTCATCTGCTGGCAACGGATGCAGCTGCTCGAGTCGCACAAAAGCCATATTGTCCGCAGCGTGCTCATCCAAGCGTTCTAAAAGGTCGTAATAAATTTTCCCGGAGCAAAGCACGACGGTATCCACAGCCTTCGTCTCTTTCGGCGTCGAAATCCGCGGGTCGTCGATGACTTTTTGGAACCCCCCTTTGGCCATCTGGCTCAGCTGAGAAACCGCTTTGGGGTAACGTAGGAGCTTTTTAGGAGTAAATATTACCAGCGGTTTTCGGAAATCCAGCTTGACTTGTCGCCTCAAGAGGTGGAAGTAATTAGCCGGTTCTGTGACATTGCAGACGAATAAATTGTCTCCACTGCCCAATTGTAAAAACCGCTCCATCCGACCAGAGCTGTGCTCCGAGCCCATTCCTTCGTAACCATGCGGCAGCAATAAGGTCAGGCCATTCATTGTTCGCCACTTATCCTCTGCAGCGCTCAAAAATTGATCAAATAAAATCTGAGCACCGTTGTTAAAATCACCAAACTGTGCTTCCCAGATTGTCAGCCCGTTGGGGACTGCAAAAGCGTAGCCGTAATCAAAACCGGCAACAGCATACTCACTCAGCAGTGAATTGTAAATGGTCAATTTCTCCTGGCCCTTGGCGAGCAAATTCAGCGGAATGATTTCTTCTTCGCTGTCTTCAGTTTTCACAACTGCATGGCGGTGAGAGAAAGTGCCCCGTTCCACATCTTGTCCGCTAATCCTCACAGGATGCCCCTCGGTGAGCAACGTAGCATAGGCTAACAGCTCACCAATTGCCCAATCCAGCCGATCCTCTTCAATCATTTTCAACCGATCCCGCATCAAGCGCTGAACTTTGCGGTAATAGCTTTTCCCTTCAGGCAATGTTGACATTGCAATGGCCAATTTTTTCAATTGGGACACGGAAACTGCCGTCTTGGGATTCTTATGGAGTGCCTTGGTGTCAGCGACTTTGTACGCTTTCCACAAATCGCTCAAGAAGTCTTCGACACTCGCTTTGGTCTTCTTCTGCGCCTTTTCAAAAGCCTGCTCCATTCGAGCGAGTTGAACATCCCGAACTTGCTCTACATCGGATGCTTGCATCGAACCGTCCGAGATCAATCGGTTCATGTACAATTTGAGCGGATTTTCATGTTTCGCAATGGCTCGGTACAATTGAGGCTGCGTAAACATCGGCTCATCGCCTTCGTTGTGACCGTACTTTCGGTAACCCAATAAATCGACGAAGACGTCCCGGTTCCAGCGTTGTCGGTACCACAAGGCAATCCGCATGACTTGAACCACATCTTCCGCATCATCGGCGTTCACATGAAAAACCAAGGATTGAGTCACCTTGCCAACATCCGTGCAATAAATGGAGCTTCGACCGTCGAGGTAGTTTGTCGTAAAGCCAACTTGATTATTCACCACAATGTGCACAGTACCTCCCGTTCGGTACCCATCGAGTTGAGCCATCTGTGCCATCTCATAAACGACTCCTTGCCCGGAAAGTGCAGCATCTCCGTGGATGAGGATCGGCAATACCGCCTTTTCATCCCCACCAAGTGACTCAATCCGAGCACGTGACAGCCCTTGAACAACCGGCCCCACCGCCTCTAAATGAGAGGGGTTCGGAGCAAGTGATATGGTTACGTCTTCTCCTGAATCCGCCTTGAGCAGTCGGGAGTAGCCCAAGTGGTACTTGACGTCGCCGTCGAAATCTCCCTCTTCATCATAAGATTTCCCCGAAAACTCGCAAAAAATCTCTTCGTAGGGCTTACCCAAAATATGGGCCAAAGTCGATAACCTGCCTCGATGAGCCATGCCGATAAACACCTCCTTTACCCCTTGTTTTGTTCCTTCTTCAACCACGGCATCGAGCGCAGCAATAAGCGTTTCGCCACCTTCCAATGAGAATCGCTTTTGGCCTACAAATTTCTTCTGTAAAAATTCCTCGAATAGCGTTGCTTGAGCGAGCTTTTTCAGGATTTGAACGCGATCGGCCACGTCAATCCTCGGTCTGTTGGCAAGCTCAATGTGCTCCCGCACCCAGGCTCGACGTTCCACGTCTTGGATCATCACATATTCAATCCCGATGCTATTGCAATAGGTCAATTCCAAGTGCTCAATGATGTCCTTTAATTTCGCAGGACCTATGCCCACTTCATTGCCCGCCTGAAAAACAGTTTCCAAATCCGTGCTTGAAAGGCCAAAGGTTTCAAGACTCAAATCCGGCTGATAACTGCGGCGTGCGCGGACCGGGTTCGTCTTGGTGAACAAGTGACCCCGCTCCCGATATCCTTGAATCAATCCAATAACTTGGAATTCTTTCTGAGTAATCGG
>DBBR01000108.1 GCA_002292325.1 Flavobacteriales bacterium UBA979
CCTTTACCTTTACCCATACGAACCTCTGCAGGCTTAGATGTGATCGGTTTGTCCGGGAAAATTCGAATCCACACTTGTCCCTCACGCTTCATGTAGCGGTTGATGGCGATACGTGCTGCTTCGATTTGTCGGGAGGTAATGAAACCTTCCTCCAACGTTTTGATCCCGAAGGTACCATATGCAAGGGTGCTTCCGCGATACGCTAAACCGCGTATCCGACCCTTTTGCATTTTCCTGAATTTCGTTCTTTTCGGCTGTAACATAACCTTTCTCTTCTATCAGTTGCGTGTACGACGGCGACCACCACTCCCGCCACCTTGTCGGCCTGAGCCGCCGCGGCGATCGTTTGATTGCTTTTGTGGAGGAATAGGCGACAAGTCCTTCTTGCCGTAAATCTCACCACGGCAAATCCAGCACTTGATGCCAATTCGTCCGTAGGTCGTGTGCGCCTCCATCAACGCATAGTCGATGTCCGCACGGAATGTGTGCAATGGAATCCGGCCTTCCTTGTAGGATTCTGAACGCGCGATTTCCGCACCGTTCACCCGTCCTGCAATGTTGATCTTGATTCCTTCAGCTCCCAGTCGCATCGTACCTGCTATGGCCATCTTAATGGCACGGCGGTGTGAGATACGCGCTTCAATCTGGCGAGCTACGCTCTCCGCAACCAATTTCGCATCCAACTCAGGACGCTTGATCTCGAAAATATTGATCTGTACCTCCTTTCCAGTCAGCTTTTTCAATTCTTCGCGGAGCTTATCTACTTCCTGACCTCCTTTTCCGATGATGACACCGGGACGCGCAGATTTTACGGTCACTGTCACCAACTTCAAGGTGCGCTCAATGATGATATTTGAAACGCTTGCTTTACGCAATCGAGCCAAGAGGTACTCACGGATTTTCTCGTCCTCTACAAGCTTATCCTTGTAGTCGTTTCCACCATACCAGTTCGAGTCCCATCCACGGATGAAACCAAGGCGATTTCCAATCGGATTTGTTTTCTGTCCCATGAATCAGTTCTTAACGGAGTCTACAATGATGGTTACGTGGTTGCTGCGCTTGCGAATGCGGTGCGCGCGACCTTGAGGTGCAGTTTGCAAACGCTTCAGCATTCGCGCGCTGTCTACCTTGATCTCCCGAACAATCAAATCTGATTCTTCAGGACGTGAGCCGGCGTTCTTCGCTTCCCAATTGGCAATCGCTGATCGGAGTAATTTCTCCAAACGATTGGACGCCTCTTGCGGGCTAAACTTCAAAATATTCAATGCCTGAAAGACATCTTTTCCACGAACCGTATCAGCGACCAATCGCATCTTTCGGGGAGACGTGGGGCAATTATTGAGCTTCGCGATTGCGAGGCTCTTCATTTCTTCCTTTCGCGCTTCTGCAGCGAGTCGTTTGCGTTTTCCCATGACGATTATCGCTTCTTGTCCCTTTTGTCCGCGTGGCCACGGAAGGTACGGGTGGGTGAAAATTCTCCGAGCTTGTGTCCGACCATATTCTCTGTTACGAAAACAGGGATGAATTGTCGGCCGTTGTGCACAGCTATTGTCAATCCAACAAAATCAGGCGTGATGGTACTGGAACGAGACCACGTCTTGATGACGGACTTTTTGCCCGACGTTTGGATCGCCTCAACACGGTTGTTGAGCTTATAGTGTACGAATGGGGGTTTCTTAAGTGAACGAGACATGGCTATTACTTCTTCCGACGTTCAATGATATACTTCGAGCTATTCTTGCGCGGATTCCGCGTCTTGTATCCTTTGGATGGAATACCGTTTCTTGAGCGTGGGTGCCCTCCTGAGGACTTACCCTCACCACCACCCATTGGGTGATCAACGGGATTCATAACAACACCACGGACACGTGGTCGTCGACCTAACCAACGTGAACGGCCGGCTTTACCAGAAACTTGCAAGCTATGCTCCGAGTTACTGACCGAACCGATGACCGCTAGGCACGTCACCAAGATCATCCGAGTCTCACCGCTGGGCAACTTCACGATGGCATACTTGCCGTCTCGTGCGTTGAGTTGAGCGTAGGATCCTGCGCTTCGAGCCATGGACCCTCCTTTGCCAGGATACAATTCAATGTTGTGAATCGTCGTTCCCAATGGAATGTCCGACAAGTACATCGCGTGTCCTACGTCCGGAGTCGCATCCTTTCCGCTCTTGATCTTCATACCTGGCTTCAAGCCTTGTGGTGCGATGATGTAGCGCTTTTCGCCGTCTGTGTATTCGACTAAGCAAATACGCGCGGAACGATTCGGATCGTACTCTACCGTCAAAACGGTCGCTTCCATGTGCTTTTCACGCTTGAAATCAATCAAACGGTAACGACGCTTGTGTCCACCTCCGCGGTAGCGCATCGTCATCTTTCCATCCGCATTTCGTCCACCTGATTTTTTCAAGGGGCGCAACAACGGCTTGTGTGGCTTGTCCGCAGTAATGTCGTCGAATGTCGACGCAACTTTGTGACGCGTGCCAGGTGTTATTGGGTTGAATTTACGAAGTGCCATGTGCTTAGATGTTCTCGTAGAAGTCAATCATTTCTCCTTCAGCCAAACTCACGATGGCCTTCTTATATCCAACGGTGCGTCCTTTTACGATGCCCGTTTTGGTAAATCGTTGACGGCTTTTGCCATCCACGCGCAGTGTGCGAACCGAAGTAACGGTCACACCGTACTCCTTTTCGATCGCTTTCTTTATCTCCACCTTGTTCGCACCGTCAGCGACAACAAAACCGTAGGCATTGTTCCTCTCTGTATCGGCGGTCATCTTTTCGGTGATGAGGGGCTTTATCAAAATCTGTTGCATAACCAATCTTATTTAAGCATTCCCTCAATCACCTTGTGGGCGTCGTCCACGAAGATGAGGGTGTTACAATTCATGATGTCGTATGTGCTCAAGTCAGTAGCCAACATCACCCGGTGCTTCCGAAGGTTTCGGCTGCTTAAGAATACATTTTCGTTGGCCGCAGGCAAAACCATCAAGGTTTTGTTATTCGCCATTTCCAATCCATTCATCAAGCCAGCAAAATCTTTGGTCTTTGGAGCATCCATCTTGAGGCCTTCGACCACCATAATGGACTTTTCTTTTGCCTTGTAGCTCAACGCACTACGCCGTGCCAATTGCTTCACTTTGTGGTTCAGCTTTTGGGTATAGTCGCGTGGCTCTGGGCCGAAAGTGGTACCACCACCTCGAAACAATGGATTCTTGATAGATCCAGCACGAGCGGTTCCCGTTCCTTTTTGCTTCTTGATTTTCCGCGTTGAACCAGAAACCAGTCCTCTGTGCAACGTGTCATGTGTTCCTTGACGCTGTGCAGCTTGGAATCGTTTCACATCCAAATAGATCGCGTGATCATTGGGCTCAATGCCGAAGACGCTTTTGTTCAAGGTCACCGACTTGTCGGTCTTTGAACCGCTTGCGTTATATACATCTACTTTCATCGCGCTTCAGGTTTACGGATTACAACAGTTGCACCTTTGTGTCCAGGAACTGCCCCTTTCACGACCATCACACCTTCTTCAGGCATGATTTTCACGATTTCGAGATTCTCGATGGTCACACGGGCATTTCCTGTTTGCCCCGCCATGCGCATTCCTTTGAATACACGAGCTGGCGTAGAGGCTGCACCGATGGAACCAGGAGCTCTCAGTCGGTTGTGCTGGCCGTGCGTCGCTTGACCCACACCCGCGAAGCCGTGACGCTTCACAACACCTTGGAAGCCTTTTCCTTTTGACTTTCCAATGACAGACACGTACTCGCCTTCGTTGAAGATGTCCTCCAACTTTAATTGGTCGCCCTCTTTGTGCTCCTCGGCGAATCCATTGAATTCTACCAATTTGCGCATGAGGCCAACTCCGGCGCGCTTAAAGTGACCTTGCAATGCTTTGGATGTGCGCTTTTCAGAGCGCTCACCATAGCCGAGTTGGACAGCCTGATAGCCATCCTTCTCCAGGGTACGAACTTGCGTCACTACGCAAGGACCAACTTCTAAAACAGTGCATGGGATATTCTTCCCAGAGGCATTATAGACGCTGGTCATACCTAACTTCTTCCCTATGAGTCCGGGCATGATTGTGGTTTTATTGTTTCGCGTTAATGATGTTCTCGTCAGACCTTGATTTCTACTTCAACACCACTTGGCAATTCCAAGCGCATCAAAGCGTCAACGGTCTTTGAGGATGAACTGTATATATCAATCAATCGCTTGTAAGCGTTCAATTCAAATTGTTCACGTGATTTTTTATTCACGTGGGGTGACCGCAGTACCGTATAGATCCGCTGGTGCGTTGGCAACGGAACTGGTCCGCTGATTACCGCTCCTGTCGTCTTAACGGTCTTCACGATTTTCTCGGCTGACTTATCGACCAAGTTGTAATCGTAGGACTTGAGTTTGATTCGGATTTTTTGAGTCATCTTGGTCAATATTAGCTTTGGCCTTGGGCTTCAGCGATCACTTTTTCTTGAATGCTATTCGGTGCCTGAGAGTAATGGCTAAACGACATGGAGGACGTCGCTCTACCAGAAGTCAACGTGCGGAGATCCGTCACGTAGCCGAACATTTCTGACAATGGAACCTTTGCATTCACAATGGTCTTTCCACTTCGCTCACCGGTGCCTTCAATCAGCGCCCGGCGCTTGTTCAAATCACCGATTACATCTCCCATGTTCTCATCTGGTGTTACCACCTCAAGCTGCATCATGGGTTCCAAAATCTTCGGCTGGCATTGCTTGACCGCGTGACGGTATGCCATCTTGGCGGCCAATTCGAACGAAAGCTGATCCGAATCCACTGCGTGGAATGAACCGTCAATCAACTCTACGGCCATGCTGTCCATCTGGTAACCCGCAAGAATTCCATTCTTCATTGCCTCCTCAAATCCTTTCTGCACCGATGGAACGAATTCCTTCGGGACGTTTCCACCTTTTACAGAGTTTTTGAAAACCAATCCGGGTTCCTCTGGTGTTGGTGAAGCTCCGATTTTCACGATGATGTCCGCAAACTTACCACGTCCACCTGATTGCTTCTTGTACACTTCGCGGTGATCCGTAGAACCAAAAATTGCTTCTTTGTAATTCACCTGCGGAGCTCCTTGGTTGCACTCGACTTTGAACTCGCGACGTAACCGATCAACCAAAACTTCCAGGTGGAGCTCGCCCATTCCTGAAATAACCGTTTGACCCGTCTCCTCATCAGTTCGAACGTTGAACGTTGGATCCTCCTCAGAAAGCTTACCCAAGCCATTGGATAACTTATCCAAATCCGCCTGAGATTTCGGTTCGATTGCGATACCAATGACGGGATCCGGGAAGGACATACTTTCTAAAACAAGTGGAGCACCTTCTTTGCAGAGCGTGTCCCCAGTTCGAATGTCCTTAAAGCCTACAACTGCTCCGATATCACCCGCTTCAAGCTCATCAATCGGATTTTGCTTGTTGGAGTGCATCTGGAAAATACGAGAGATCCGTTCCTTCTTGCCGCTTCGTGTGTTAATCACATATGATCCGGCTGGGAGCCGACCAGAATAAGCACGCACAAAGCAAAGTCGACCTACAAAAGGATCCGTTGCAATCTTAAATGCCAAACCAGCAAAAGGCTCATCTGGATCTGGCTTTCGCTCGATTTTCTCCTCCTCATCGTCCACAGCTGTGCCCACAATTGCTTCAACGTCGTATGGAGAAGGCAAGTACATCATGACCGCGTCCAACATGGTCTGTACTCCCTTGTTCTTGAAAGCAGAACCACACAAAAGCGGTGTAATCTGCATGCCAATCGTGGCTTTACGGATGGCCTCAATGATCTCATCAGCAGTCAAACTATCTGGATCCTCGAAGTACTTCTCCATGAGATTATCGTCCTGCTCTGCAGCAGCCTCAATCAACAGACCCCTGTACTCTTCTACCGTATCGACCAAGTCTTCTGGTATTGGAACCTCGTTCCAAGTCATTCCGTGGTCCTCCTCGCTCCAGATATACGCCTTGTTCGTAATCAGGTCAACCACTCCTTTAAAATCGTCCTCAGCTCCGATCGGCACTTGCAATGGAACAGGACGTGCGCCGAGCATGTCTTTGATCATACCAACAACGTTGAAGAAGTCAGCACCTGATCGGTCCATTTTGTTCACGAATCCAATTCGTGGAACCTTGTACTTATCAGCTAGGCCCCAGTTCGTCTCCGACTGAGGTTCTACACCGGAAACCGCGCAAAACAGAGCAACTGCCCCATCCAGAACGCGAAGTGATCGCTCTACCTCAACAGTAAAGTCAACGTGTCCCGGAGTATCGATGATGTTGATCCGGTATTGTTCATCTTGGAAATTCCAGAAGCACGTCGTTGCCGCAGAGGTAATGGTAATTCCTCGCTCTTGCTCTTGCTCCATCCAATCCATCGTCGCAGCACCGTCGTGTACCTCTCCAATTTTGTGGGAGATACCGGTGTAATACAACACACGTTCGGTCGTCGTCGTCTTACCTGCATCGACGTGAGCCATGATGCCG
>DBBR01000004.1 GCA_002292325.1 Flavobacteriales bacterium UBA979
ACGAGGCACACGGCCTTATGTTTTGTATAATATCGATTAAACCATGTTTTTTGCATTCTATAATAATTTACCTATCTTGGAAGGCCTCACGACGTCTTAACCAAACCAAAACCATGAGAAACTTCATTCTCGCGTGCTTCACTTGCATCCTCACGCCATGCATTCACGGGCAAATCACAGCGTTGGTGGCAGAACCATTTGCCATCCACAACGGTTCGGAAATCCCCGAATTGGAAGGCATGATCACTTACAGGATTTACGCCGAGATGACCCATACTGACGATGAGCTTTCTGCCATTTTTGGTGACATGGGGAGTCCGATGAATCTTTCTTCCACCACCGGATTCTTCAATTCGTCTTTGGGTTCCGATTTGGGTTGGGAAATCAACCCCGCCCTCTTATCGTTTTTTCCGGTTTTAAATTACGACTCATGGCTAACCATTGGCGCTTCGAATGCGTCGGAAAGCTCCAATATGGGCAACACCATTGGCATGGAATCGGCCTTTGAATCCTTCAATGCGGGTGGCGCTTTTGTTGTCGACAATTCCATTGGCGGCTCCATTTTTACGCTAGCCGGAGATCCTGCGGCTGCAGCCGGGGATGACTTGCGGGTCCTTATCGGTCAACTCACGACCTCGGGAATGATTGAAAGTAACTTTAATTTCCAAATGTTCGTCAATGGCTTGCAGAGCCAAAACCTAGTCTTTCAGAATTTATCCATTGCATTTCCAATCGGATGCGATGACGAAACGGCCTGCAACTACTCGCCAAATGGCACCGACTCAAGCAGCTGTACCTATCCGACCGAGTGCGAAGATTGCGCTGGAAGTTGCATCGATGCAAATGGCAATGGCGTATGCGATTGCGACGAAGGCATTGATACACCCGGCTGCACGTCCTCCAATGCCGACAATTACAATGCCGAAGCCACATCCGATGACGGCAGCTGCATCATCGGTGGATGCACCTACGTGAATGCTACCAACTTTGATTCCGCCGCAACGTACGACGCCGGCACGTGTACTTTCGCAGGTTGCACCAACCCTTTGGCCTTGAATTTTGACGCGAGTGCCGATTCGGACGATGCCAATTGCTTGCTGTTGGGGTGCATGGATCCGGTGGGGCTTGATTTTGATCCCAATGCAAATGTTCCGGGATTGTGTGATTATCCAGCGCCCTGCGTCGCCGATATTGACGGAGATGGTGCCGTGGATGTTTTTGACCTCTTGATTTTCTTTGAGAGTTACGGCAATCCGTGCCAATGAAATGGAAGGAATACATAGCGCTTTCCTAGATTTACGGCCGATGCCAATAATTAATTGATGCGCTACATCCTTCCGCTTTTCTTCTTGCTCGCGCCCATTTCGAATGCGCAATCGCAGGATACCACCCGCGTTTTGTTTCTCGGAAACAGCTACACGTTTTTCAATGATGCGCCTGTCATCCTCACTGAATTAGCTGCGAGCATGGGGCACGTGGTAGAAACGGCACAAAACACACCCGGTGGTGCCAGCCTGCAGGGCCATGTCAACAATCCAACTTCACAAGATCTTATCGAACAAGGCAATTGGGATTATGTGGTCTTGCAGGAACAAAGCCAAAAACCCTCGCTTCCCTATGATCAGGTGACCGTGGACTTCTTCCCAGCAGCAGCATCACTTGTTGAATCCATCCGACTTCACAACGACTGTGCCATACCCTTGCTTTACATGACTTGGGGTCGGCAGAATGGAGATGCCTCAAATTGCAGCTGGCACCCGCCCGTTTGCACCTACGAAGGCATGCAAGAATTGCTAACCGAACGCTACCTTGAGGCTGCTGACAACACCCAATCGTGGTGTGCTCCAGTGGGCATGGTTTGGGAAGACCTCTTCAATTCGACCAACATCAACTTATACAATGCCGATGGGTCGCATCCTTCTCCCGCAGGTTCGTACCTCGCTGCAAGCACTTTTTTCGTCGCCTTGTTTGGTGAAAATCCAGCCGATTCCAATTATACCGGACCCATCGGACCAGCGAACAGCAGCACCATTGATGCAGCCGTTTGGGAAGTTTGGCAGGCGCAACCCAATGCATGGATGCAATTCGACCCTGTTGAAGTGGAATTCTTCACCCAAAGCACGCCTACGGGCTGCAATGTTCAAGTGAGCGCAAGTCCCTATGTCGATAGCATAGCCGTGAGCAATGACCTCTTCGATTTTATTTGGCAGGATGGAGATGTAGTAACATTGGAGTTTGACGGGAATGCGACATTCGATGTTGTCTTGTACAGTGGTTGCGATGTCTCAGGCACAATAACGGAAACGTTTTATTCCACTGCCAGCGCTATTGAAGTGTTGGAAGAACGCCCCGTGGACATCTTCCCAAATCCGAGCAGCAACTTGCTCTTTTTGGACAATCCGACGAATCAAACGATTGAAATGCGACTGCGCGACCATGGGGGACGCATCGTCCAAACATGGAAAGCGTCCGGTTCCACTTCCCTGGAAGCCTCTCAAATCCATCCCGGGCTGTACCTGCTCGAAATATATATGGATGGCGAGCTCCACTCCATTCAAAAGCAAATCATCCGACATTAATGACCGCAACGGTCCGCTATGATTTTGAAGCATCGCGCTTCA
>DBBR01000101.1:0-2313 GCA_002292325.1 Flavobacteriales bacterium UBA979
TTCAGGCCACGGGGTGGGAAGGACTTCGCCACTTCAGCGATGGCTCGGATGTGCTCCGGCGTTGTGCCGCAGCATCCGCCGATGACATTGATCCAACCCCGCTCCAAGAATGGAAGCACAGCATTGGCCATGGCTCGGGGATCTTGATCGTATTCGCCCATTTCATTGGGGAGTCCCGCATTGGGATAAGCGCTCACCCGAAAAGGGGCTTTGTTCGCCAGGACTTCCAAGTAAGGAGTCAGTTGTTCCGCTCCGAGCGCACAATTCAGGCCAATGCTGAACAANNTTGTCCGCTCAAGGTTCGCCCTGAGGCATCGGTGATCGTACCCGAGATCATGATCGGCAGTTCACTTCCCACTTCGTCGAAGGCTTCGTGAACGGCAAACAGCGCTGCTTTGGCATTGAGCGTGTCGAAGATGGTTTCGATCAGCAGGAGATCGGCTCCCCCGGCAATCAACCCCAATGCTTGTTCACGGTAAGCACCCACGAGTTCGTCAAAGGTGATGGCTCGGAAACCGGGGTTGTTGACGTCGGGGGAAAGGGAAGCGGTCTTGTTGGTGGGGCCGAGGGCACCGGCCACAAAGCGCATGCGCTCGGGGGTGGAAATAGCGTCTGCGGCTTTTCGAGCCGTTCGAGCTGATGCTTCATTCAATTCAAAGGCCATAGCTTGAAGTCCGTAATCGGCCTGGGCAATGGAGGTTGAGCTGAAGGTGTTCGTTTCCACCATGTCAGCGCCGGCCTCGAGGTAGGCTCGGTGAATGCCTTCGATCACTTCAGGCTGCGTGATAGACAGTAAGTCGTTGTTTCCTTTGAGCGGATCGGGGTGTTGAGCGAAGCGCTTGCCCCGGAAATCTTCCTCGGTCAGGCGATGCTGTTGGATCATGGTGCCCATTGCGCCGTCCAAAACAAGGATGCGTGAGGACGCTGCAGAGTGAAGCAGTGAGGTGCGCTGAGCAATTGATGCAGCAGAAGGGTAAGCAGTCGATTCCGAGGAGGCCATGTGCATTTAAATTACGAGGTGCTTGCACAAAAGCCGGACGGTATACCGTCGGGTAAGCTCATCTTTCCTTCGGACATGTCCTCAGGTAGGATGCGGCACCCGGCCTTATTCCCGGGTTGCCAAGACTTCATTGGGCCAATTCCCTCCGTCTTTCGCGATAAGCGTGGCAAATATAAAGTTTAAACCGAAGGCAAAAAATTCCTGTGCGTACTTTAGCAATTCTTATTATGAGCTATTTCTTTACCTCCGAGTCCGTTTCTGAAGGACACCCAGATAAGGTCGCTGATCAGATCAGCGATGCTTTGATTGATCAATTTTTGGCTTTTGACCCCACTTCGAAAGTGGCGTGTGAAACGCTTGTTACGACAGGCCAGGTCATTTTGGCGGGTGAGGTTAAGAGCAGCGCTTACCTCGATGTGCAATCCATTGCCCGGGCGGTCATCAGCCGAATTGGCTATACCAAAAGCGATTATATGTTCGAGGCGCAATCGTGCGGCGTATTGAGTGCCATTCACGAGCAATCCAAGGACATCAATCAAGGAGTTGAACGGTCGAATCCGGAAGACCAAGGTGCAGGTGATCAAGGCATGATGTTCGGTTATGCGTGCCGAGAAACGGCCAATTACATGCCGCTTCCCCTTGACTTGTCGCACCGGCTGCTTCAGGAACTTGCGGCCATCCGGCGCGAGTCTCCGAGCCCAATGCCTTATTTGCGTCCCGATTCGAAGTCGCAGGTGACCATCCAATATGCGGATGACAATACGCCTGAACGCATTGAAGCCATTGTGGTCTCCACACAGCACGACGACTTTGATAGTGAAGCAGCGATGCTCACCAAGATCCGTCAGGATGTGAAGGATATTTTGATCCCGCGCGTCAAAGCACAAATGGGAACGGATGTACAAGCCTTATTTGGAGATGATATTGAGTTGCACGTGAATCCTACTGGAATCTTCGTGATCGGCGGTCCGCACGGAGATACAGGCCTTACCGGTCGGAAAATCATCGTGGATACGTACGGCGGCCGTGGTGCGCACGGGGGTGGAGCGTTCAGCGGAAAAGATCCGTCCAAAGTGGACCGATCTGCAGCATATGCTTCCCGTTACATCGCTAAAAACTTGGTGGCTGCAGGTGCTTGTGATGAGGTGCTGGTTCAGCTTGCTTATGCCATTGGAGTTGCCGAGCCGGTTGGTTTTTATGTCAACACGTACGGTACGAGCCGCGTGGACATGAACGATGGGGAATTGGCGGAAGCGATTCGTCCGCTCTTTCCGACAAAGCCATATTTTATTGAGCAGAAATTCAACTTGCGC
>DBBR01000101.1:2428-2666 GCA_002292325.1 Flavobacteriales bacterium UBA979
AAGGAAGCGCTGGGGTTGTAAGCAACAGCCCCGCACATCATCACCATGGCTTTTGTGACCGTCACGTCAGATGATGGTACATGCATTTTTGATGGCTCGACCGGGA
Organism: Flavobacteriales bacterium UBA979; assembly: GCA_002292325.1. Taxonomy (GTDB): domain Bacteria; phylum Bacteroidota; class Bacteroidia; order Flavobacteriales_D; family Sanyastnellaceae; genus UA16. The sequence goes on from DBBR01000101.1 coordinate 2,535, forward strand.
CCGAAGGACCCTGTTTTTATGACTTCGATGAGAGCGGCAACGTTGGTGCGACCGATTTGTTTTTGTTCTTGGAAGCCTGCGGAATCAGTTGTCCGTAATATTCGGAGAGTAGGTTTGTTCTCAGAACAAAAA